>JBBQPX010000063.1:0-10742 GCA_038216775.1 Chitinophagales bacterium | reverse complement strand
GCTACACTAAAAACCTGTTGATAAGGGGTTACACCAGGTATTAAAATTCTTTTAACATTCTATATCACAAAAATGTATTTTTATTGTGTTTAAATTATAATTGATGAAAAAGATACTATTGGCTTTAATAATGTTAACTTTTCTTTTTGCCGCCTGCAACAGTAGCGATAAAACGGATGATCCTAAAGTTAAAGATGAATACCAGAAAAATAAAGAATCGTTGGGGCAAACGGAAAAGAAAAATCCAAAGGGATTTTTAGTAGTAGAAGGTAGCGATAAAAAGAATTTGTTGGGGCAGCGTGTAATTAAAGGCGTAGTAACCAATAAGGCCACTGTTGCCAGTTTTAAAGATGTTGATGTAGAGCTTTCGTTTTACAGTAAAACCGGTGCTCTTTTAGAAAAAGACCATGAAATAGTTTATGAAACAATTGTACCCGGTGGCAATACCAGTTTTAAAACTAAATATTTTGCGCCCAAAGGCACTGATAGCGTAGCTATGAAAGTGGTTGGTGCTAAGACAGAATAAGCAACTATTTAATAAATTCAAATTTATCTCCATCAAACAAACCTAAGTCGCTTAGTTTTAAATGTGGTATTACCAGTAATGCCATAAACGATAAAGTCATAAAAGGCGCAGCAAGTGTTGAGCCCATATCTTCCTTAACCATTTTATCAATTGCGGTGTAGGCCGCTGCTACTTTATAGCCATCTTCATTGCTCATTAAACCTGCCACAGGTAGGCTAAGTACAACCCCTTCCCATCCTTCACCAAGAGGGCTCGGGTAAAACGCACTAACTCCACCTCTTTCGGCAATAACAGCATTAATGGCTTTGCAAATACTCTCATCATCAACCCCAACAGCAACTATGTTGTGACTATCATGCGCAACAGATGATGCAATAGCACCTTGCTTAATACCAAAATTTTTAATAAACGCCTTGGCCACAGGCGCATTTTTATAGCGGTTTACAACAACTATTTTTAAAATGTCATTTGCTGCATCGGCTTCATAAAAACCATTTTTTATAATTGGATTACAAGCAATTTTATTGGTAATTAATTGTCCGTCTAATGCTTCAATTGCAAAAACTTCTTCGCCTACATCTGTTATCTCAAACCTGAAATCTGAATTGGATTTTTGTTCGCAATCAAAATTATTGAGCAACTCCGATGAATGACTAATAACTAATGATTTTCCTTTATCAGCAACAAGTTCTCCATCAATATAAGTTTGCGTAACATTGAAGTTTTCCAAATCTTCCACTACAATAAAATCAGCTGCATCGCCCGCTTTTAATAAACCAATATTCATGTTGTAATGCACTACAGGGTTTATGCAAGCAGCTTGTAATACTTTAAAAACATCAATACCTTTTGTAACAGCTCTTGCACAGAGTTGGTTTATATGTCCGGCTGCCAAACTATCAGGATGTTTATCATCGCTGCAAAACATCATCATGTTATAATGATCGTGCATTAAATCAATTAATGCTTCAAAATTTTTGGCGGCACTACCTTCTCTTATCAAAATTTTCATGCCGTATTTCAATTTGTCTAAAGCTTCTTCAGCAGTAAAACATTCATGATCGGTACTTATACCTGCATCAATATATTTTTTTGCATTTTCGCCCATCAATCCGGGCGCATGTCCATCAACCGGTTTTCCATATTTTTTTGCGGAGGCTATTTTTTTATATACTTCCTCATCACCAAAAAGTACGCCGGGAAAATTCATCATCTCACTCAAATAATGTATTTCGCTTTTTTGTAAAAGCAAATCAACATCATCAGCCATCAGTGCAGCTCCTGCTGTTTCAAAAATAGTGGCAGGTACACAGCTTGGCGCACCAAAGTGAAATTTAAAAGGTACAGTTTTACCATTGGCTATCATATACTCTACACCTTGCATGCCGCATACATTGGCAATCTCATGCGGGTCGCTTATAGTGCCAACAGTGCCATGTACAACAGCTAATTTTGCAAATTCTGATGGAACCAACATAGAACTTTCGATATGTACATGACTATCGATAAAGCCAGGTAAAATAAAGCCTCCAACTGCTATCTCATGTGGAGTAGGATTTATCGAATTAATTGATTCAATTTTTCCATCTACAACCGAAACTTCTCCATAAAAAATATTTTTACCGGGTATGTCAACAACCTTTCCTTTTAATTTAAAACTACTCATTGTATTGCGATGGTTTTTAAAATATAATTCAGCTTTTTTACAAGATAAATGAAAAATAAATGAGAGCCCGGTTTGATTTATATTTGCTACTCAAAAAACCGGAATATGTATAAAAAAAATTTCGTTACCCTTTTGATAAAAATGTTGATGTTTTCGCAGTTTGCTGTTGGCCAGACTATTGAGCAAATTATAAGCAAACATGTGGAGGCAATGGGCGGCAGAGAAAAAATTATGACCTTAAAAACTGCTTTGTGTACCGGAACTTTTACCACACCGGGTGCTGCGCCCATAAATATTGTTGCAACCAAAAAACACATGGTTGGTTCTCGTATTGATATTACTATTGACGGAACAAATAATTATAGAATAATAACACAAAAAAATGGATGGATATTTACGCCTGTACAGGGCGATAAAGAACCCCGGGCTTTGGTTGACGACCAATTTAAAGAAGGACAAACGCAGTTAGACCTGCATGGGCCATTTGTAAACTACAGAGAAAAAGGAATTAAAATATCTACGCAGGGAAAAGATACTGTGAACGGATTTGTATGTTATAAGCTAAGAGCTGTATATCCAAATACAAATGTTACAGATTTTTCCATAGATATTAAAACAAATTTTATAGTTAAAACGAGTACTAAGATGTTTCAATTTGGTGCACTGGAAGATGTAGCAACTATCTATAGCGATTTTCGGCAGAATGCTGATGGATACTGGTTTGCATACGACATCATGAATCCACGTGGAGAAACAAAATATGAACGTATAGAAACAAATATGCCAGTAGGTGAAAAAATCTTTGAAGTAAAATAAAATTAAACAAACATAAAAAACACAGATTCGGATTTAAGAAGTTGGTATTTTCAAATGCACTTCCGTTTTGTGTAAATCATTAAAAGACAGGCCCTACAATTTTGCAATCTAAAAAAATAAATGTGGATGATTTTACATTATATTTACTCATAAAACTATTAAAATGAAAAATTTAATCATCTTCTCTATTTTTATTATGCTACTTGTATTTGCGCAGTTTGCGCAAGGGCAAACTGTTGACGAGGTAATTAACAAGCATATAGATGCTTTGGGCGGCAGGGAAAATCTAAATAAAATACAAAATGTGGTAATGAATGGCAGTTTAAGCTATCAGGGAATAGATGTAGCCATGACTTTTACTAAGGTACAAAGTAAATTGAACAGGCAGGATATTGATGCCAATGGCATGCACGGCTTTGATATGCTTTCGGATAAAGATGGTTGGTCTTACATGCCTTTTTTTGGCATGTCGGCTCCGGAAGCAAAAGATGCAGGAGAAGTTAAAGCGAACCAGGCAGATTTAGACATAGCTGGGTCTTTGGTTGACTATGTTGCCAAAGGACACAAAACAGAATTAATGGGAAAGGAGAAAGTGAACGGTACAGATTGTTATAAAATTAAAGCAATACTTGCCAACGGAAAAACAGCTTATTATTTTATTAATGCAGAAACATATTTAATTGACAGAGTAGTTGATAAGAGACTGGTAAATGGGCAAGAAACAGATGCGCAATCTGACTTTACAGATTATAAAACTGTTGCGGGGATTAAAATGGCGCATAGCATTACTGGCCAGTATGGAACAACATACATTTCAGACATTAAAGTAAACCAAACTATTGCAGATAGTGCTTTTAAGCATGACATGTAATTGCTAAACATATCTTTTTTACAACAACCCGGTTTTAAAACCGGGTTTTATTTTGCCGCTAAGAAAAGAACAGTCCGAAAATAATATTTCATTTTGTATCTTTCGCAACTAATAATTTATTATGAAAAAACTATTGCTGCTTTTTACAATTACCATTATTGCATTTGCTGCATTTTCTCAAAAAAAACAGGTAACTGTTGTTAATGATGATAGTGTTTTATTAAGCAAAGTAAAGTATCGTTTGGTTGGGCCGTTCCGCGGAGGCAGAAGCGGTACAGTGGCGGGGGATTTGCAGAAGAAAAATACTTTTTATTTTGGCAGCACAGGTGGCGGTGTATGGAAAACGATTGACGGCGGCAGCAACTGGAAAAATATAACCGATAAATATTTTGGAGGTAGTATTGGTAGTGTTTCTGTAGCGCCAAGCGACCCAACTATTTTATATGTTGGCGAGGGTGAAAGTACATTAAGAGGCAACGTGAGCGAAGGTTTTGGTATATGGCGTTCAGATGATGGTGGCCGCAGCTGGCGTAACCTCGGTTTGAAAGATACACGCCATATTTTCCGCATAGTTATACACCCAAAAAATCCGGATATAGTTTGGGTAGCCGCTAACGGACACCTGTTTGGACCAAACGAAGAACGTGGCATTTTTAAAACAATTGATGGCGGCAAAACCTGGAAAAAAGTTTTGTATGTGAATGATAAAACGGGTTGCAGCGATTTAATAATGGAGCCGGGCAATCCTTCGGTTTTATATGCTGGTACCTGGCGAATACAACGCACACCTTACAGTATGGAAAGTGGCGGCGAAGGTGGTGGATTATGGAAGAGTACTGACGGTGGCGAAAACTGGAAAAATATTTCAACTGCCAAAGGATTGCCGAAAGGCCTTTGGGGAATTGTTGGCGTAACCGTTAGTCCATCAAACAACGAAAAAATTTATGCGCTGATTGAAAATAAAGATGGTGGCCTATTTGTAAGTACAGACGCTGGCGAAACATGGACATTGCAAAGCAGCGATAACAACATTCGTCAGCGTGCATGGTATTACAGCAAAGTTTACATTGATCCTAAAGATGAGAACCTGGTTTATGTGCTGAATGTAAACTTTTTAAAAAGCACCGACGGCGGCAAAACATTTAAAAATGTTAGAACGCCGCATGGCGATCATCATGATTTGTGGATTGACCCTGCAGATGGTAACCGCATGATAATTGCAGATGACGGTGGTGCGCAAATTAGTTTTGATGGCGGAGACAACTGGAGTACTTACGAAAACCAGCCTACGGCGCAGTTTTACAGAGTAAGTACCGATAATCATTTTCCGTACAGGATACTTGGCGCACAACAGGATAATTCAACAGTACGCATATTATCACGCAGTGATGGCGGGCAAATAAGTACTGATGATTGGCAGCCAACTGCCGGAGCAGAGAGTGGCTATGTAGTAGCCGACCCATTAAATCCTGATATTGTTTATGGTGGAAATTATAGCGGCTATTTGTCAAGGTTAGATCATAAAACTGGTGAAAACCGTGCGGTAAGTGTTTGGCCCGATGATCCTTTGGGTGGAGGTATAGATGTTGCTAAATATCGTTTTCAATGGAATTTCCCCATCTTCTTTTCACCACATAATCCTAAAAAAATATACGCCGGTGGAAATATTTTATTTGCATCAGAAAACGAAGGTGCTTCGTGGACTGCGCTAGGCGGCGATTTAACTACTAATGATAAAGCTAGGCAGGCATCGAGCGGCGGACCAATAACAAAAGACAATACGGGGGTGGAAGTTTATTGCACCATTTTTACTGCAACAGAATCAACCTTGGAAAAAGATTTATTATGGACAGGCAGTGATGATGGGCTGATACATGTTAGCAAAGACGGCGGTAAAAACTGGGAAAATGTAACACCAAAAGATGCAGGACAATGGATGATGTGGAACTGCGTAGAAACTGATCCTTTTAAAAAAGGCAAAGCGTACTTTGTTGGTACAAAATATAAGAGTGATGATTTTACGCCTTATATTTTTAAAACAGAAGATTATGGAAAAAGCTGGACAAAAATAACTAATGGTATTCCTGCCATGCATTTTGCCCGCTGCATTAGAGCCGACCATAAAAAACCGGGCCTGCTATATTGCGGAACTGAATACGGCATGTACATAAGTTATGATGATGGAGCTAACTGGAAACCTTTTCAACTTAATTTACCAATGGTGCCTGTAACTGATTTAACCATAAAAGACAATGATTTAATTGTTGCCACACAAGGCCGTGCATTTTGGGTTATAGATGATTTAACTATGGTGCAGCAAAAAAGCAATAGTATTCTTGATAAGAATTTGTTTGCCTTTGCGGTAAATGATGCTTATCGTTTTGATGGTTATAAAAATCCTAAACCAGTTAATGCAGGAACGAATCCTGATAATGGTTCTGTTATTAATTACTACGTTAAAAACATAACTGATTCTTCTAACGTAAGTATTGATATACTTGATAAAAATAAAAAACTGATTAAGTCATTTTCAACCAAAGCAAAAGAGAAGGAAGATAAAATAGAAGTGGTTAACGGCATGAATAGTTTTGTGTGGAATATGTATTATCCCAAGGCTGAAAAAATTGATGGACAAATAATATGGCATGGAGTTGTACCTGGCCCGAAGGCTGCACCCGGACAATATTTTTATAAAATAAAAGCTGAAAAAGACTCTGTTGATGGTAGTTTTATTATTAAGGCAAATCCCGTTTACAATTTAACACAGCAGGATTATGATGAGCAGTTTAATTTTTTAATTACCATTCGTGATAAATTTAATGAAATGCAAAAGGCACAAAAGAATATCCATGATATAAGAAAGCAGATTAATGATTTTATGGATAAACAGGGTAAAGATGTACCTAAAGAAATAAAACAACAGGCCGATACCATTAACAAGCAAATGACTGTAATTGAGGAAGCACTTCATCAAACCAAAGCAAAAAGCGGACAGGATGTCTTGAATTATCCAATACGTTTAGATGATAAAATTTCCGGCTTATACGATTTTGCAGCCAGCGGAAATGCAGCACCGGCAAAACAAGTAAAAGATGCTTTTACAGAACTTGGCGCTCTGGCTGATGTGCAATTGAATAAACTTAAAAAAATAATAGGTGAGGATGTGCCTAAGTTTAATGAGTTGATTAGAGAAAAGGCTTTGCCTGTTATTGGTGTAAAGAAAACTGATTAATAATTTGTGTCATCACAAAAAAGGAGTACAAAATTTGTGCTCCTTTTTTTAATTACGATGTTTCTTCATTCATTATCATCAAGCAAATCCGGTCTTCTTTCTTCTGTTCTTTTTACTGATTGATCGTGCCGCCATTCATCAATAAGTTTATGATTGCCGCTCATTAAAATTTCAGGTACTTTCCATCCACGGAATTCTTCAGGCCTTGTATAAACAGGCGGAGCCAGCAAATTATCCTGAAAGGAATCTGTAAGTGCAGAAGTTTCATCATTTAAAACACCTGGTATTAAACGGCCGATTGCATCAACCAAAACGGCAGCTGCCAGTTCGCCGCCACTCAAAACATAATCGCCTATTGAAATTTCCTTGGTAATAAAATGATCTCTAAAACGCTGATCAATTCCTTTATAATGCCCGCAAATCATCAACAAATTATTTTGCAACGACATTCCATTCGCCATTTTTTGATTTAGCGTTTTGCCATCAGGGGTTAAAAAAATAACTTCATCATAAGTAGTTTTTTTCTGTAAACTTTCAAGTGCATTAACCAATGGCTCAATCATCATTACCATACCAGCGCCCCCGCCAAAAGCATAGTCATCAACCTGTGCACGGGCGTAAGTTGTGTGTTCTCTTAAATTAATTACGTTAATCTCAAGCAGGCCTTTATCTTTCGCTCTTTTTAAAATAGAATGCGCAAAAGGGCTTTGCAGTAAATCTGGAACAACGGAAATGATATCTATTTTCATGCCCCAACCCCTAAAGGAGCTTTTAGAGTAAAATAATTTGTCTCTTTTTTCATTGCTTGTAAAACTAAACTATAAAACCTTAAAGAATTAATAACTGTATAATTTTTCAGTGTCCAAAGTTCCCTCTTTAGTGGGCGGAGGGGACATCCATAAATCCATCCAGATCCCGCTTATCTTTTTTAGTAGGTCTGCCTTGTTTGCTCATTCGCTTACCTGTATGAAATACGGCGGCCTGAAATTGAATTCTGTCCAATTCTTCAGGCGGCGTAATGTCTGTGTAATATTTTATTGCCTCACTGTATTGCACCCTTGTAAATAACAAATCAGTTACCTTAATTACCCAACGTTTTGCTTCAGTTTTTACCTCATATTCGTCGCCAACCTGTACGGCACGTGATGCTTTAGTATTCTCTTTATTAAATTTCACCTTGCCGTTATCACAAGCATCTCCGCTCTGGCTGCGTGTTTTAAACAATCTGATTGCCCATAAGTATTTATCAAGCCTCAGTTTTTCCTTTTCCATGGGGACAAAAATAAATGCTTTTTACAGCAATGGAGCTTAAAAGGTTACGGTAATTATGTATTTTTATGTTTTAAAGTGAATTAATATGTTATCTATAAAAGCGAGGTTTGTAGTTTTATTGGTGTTTATGGCGCAGTTATGTATAGGCCAAAATAGAGGTAAAATTAACTGGACAAATGATGGAAGCCATTATACCAAAGTGAAGGATGGCAATATTGTACAAGTAGATCCTGCAACAGAAGAAGAAACGATTATAATCGACAAAGCTAAAATTACAGACCCAAAAACCGGTAAGCCTATTGCAGCCCAATCTTATGAGTTTAACAAGAATTACACCAAGGTTTTAATTTTTACCAATACAGAAAAAGTTTGGCGCTATAATACCCGGGGCGATTACTGGGTTTACGATGTTATTGCAGATAAATTAGTGAAATTGGGAAAAGCCCTGCCTGCCAAATCATTAATGTTTGCAAAGTTTTCTCCTGACAGTAAAAATGTGGCTTATGTAAGCGAACATAATATTTATACAGAAAGTATTAACGGCGGAGATGTTACAAAACTTACCAGAGATGGGAGCAGAAAATTAATAAACGGAACTTTTGATTGGGCTTATGAGGAAGAATTTGGCTGCAGAGATGGATTTCGCTGGAGCCCTGATGGAAGTATGATTGCGTTTTGGCAAATTGATGCCAGCAAAATAAAAGATTACTATATGCTCAACACAACTGACAGTAATTATTCCCAAATAATTCCGGTTGAGTATCCAAAAGTTGGCGAGTCGCCTTCTTCCGCAAGAATTGGTGTGGTAACAGTTGCCAACAAACGTGTAAAGTGGATGGATATTAAAGGTGATGCGCAGCAAAATTATTTACCAAGAATGGAATGGTCGGGTGCAAAACAACTAGTGGTGCAGCAGCTTAACCGCAAGCAGCAACAGAGTAAATTAATTTATTGCGATGCGATTAATGGCGATAGTAAAGTTTTTTGGGCAGAGAGTAGTTCGGCCTGGGTTGATTTAAACGCTGATGACCCCAGCGGATGGAACTGGATTAATAACGGTGAGGATTTTCTTTGGGTTAGTGAAAAAGACGGATGGCGACATATTTATAAGATAAGCAGAGACGGCCGCACAGAAACCCTTTTAACCACAGGGTATTATGATATTGATGAAATTAAATGTATCGACGAAAATGAGAACTACATTTATTTTACAGCATCACCTTATAACGCAACACAGCTTTATTTGTACAGAATTAATATTGAAAAACCATCTTTAATTAAAAGGATATTTAAAAACGGTAATTACTTAAAAGATGAGTTTGAACCTGTGTATGCTAATGGCCGTGACGGATACCATGATTATCAAATTTCTCCAACCGGAAAATTTGCATACCATACTTACTCCAGCCATAATACGCCACCGGTAAGGGAATGGATAAGTTTGCCTAACAACAAACCGCTTAATGCTGAAAAAAGTATTGAGGCAACAGCTAAGGTTGATAGCACAGTTAATATTGAATTTATTAAATTGATGCTGAGCGATTCCATAACACTAAACGCATGGATTAACAAGCCTAAAAACTTCGACTCAACAAAAAAATATCCTGTTGTATTTTATGTTTATGGCGAGCCGGCGGCATCAACCGTGCAAGACAGATGGGGCACACTTAATAATTTTTTGTATAAAGGAGACATGCGTGGTGATGGCTACATTCAAGTTACAATTGATAACCGCGGCTCACCAGTGTTAAAAAGCGCCAGTTGGAGAAAATCAATTTACCGCAAAATAGGTAACCTGAATATATTAGATATGGCAAATGGATTTGCAAAAATGCTTGAGCTGAAACCATATATGGATAAAGAGCGTACAGCGGTTTGGGGCTGGAGCGGTGGTGGGTCTTCAACCTTGCATTTGTTGTTCAGGTATCCAGATTTATTTAAAACAGGTATTGCTATAGCAGCCGTAGCAAATCAATTATTTTACGATAATATTTATCAGGAACGTTACATGGGACTTCCACAGGAAAATAAAGAAGATTTTATTAATGGCTCACCGGTTACCTACGCAAAAAATTTAAAAGGAAATCTTTTATACATTCATGGCACTGGCGATGATAATGTGCACTTTAGCAATGCTGAATTATTGGTGAACGAATTGATAAAATACAATAAGCAATTCCAGTACATGCCTTATCCAAACAGATCGCACAGCTTATCTGAAGGCGCTGGTACTTTTGAGCATCTTACAACTTTATACACAAATTATTTAAAAGAGCACTGCCCACCGGGAGCAAGATAATTTGCACAGGTTGTACCTTACCATTTTAAAGAATATAATGAATAAATTAATTTTACTGCA
>JBBQPX010000062.1:0-10893 GCA_038216775.1 Chitinophagales bacterium | reverse complement strand
AAAATGGCAAAGGCGACAGGCTTTTTAGACCGGAGGATATTAAAAACCTGAAACTTATTTATCATTTACTACGTGAAAGAAAATATACACTGGAAGGCGCAAAGGATTTTTTAAAGCAAAACAAAAGAGCAGATGAAAAATTTGTTTTAATTGAAAATTTAAAGAAATTGAAAGATTTTTTAAGTGAACTTAAAGCTGATTTATAATATAACTTCTACTTAACATAATAGCCGCCTTGGTTATAGCTTTTGATACGATATTTATTTCCTGTTAATTTTTTTTTATGAAGAAATATACACTCACTTTACTATTTTTTATTTCTGCTAATGCAGGATTGTTTGCACAGGCACAATACGAAGCAAGCCGGGATGAAAAGCATCCTGAAATGAAAGTGGTGAGAGGCTTAGTTAATAAATATCTTATTGAAAATGATACAGCCTTTAATAAATGGTATAAGGAAAGCCAAAGTTATTATAAGCCAGATACTGCAACCCTAAATGCGTTTGAAAGAACGAAAGGCAAATACCAGTTTGTAGTTTTTGGCGGTACTTGGTGTGAGGATACTCAATTTGTGTTGCCCAAATTTTTTAAACTGCAGGAAGCGAGTGGCGTATCTGATGATGTGATAACGTTGTTTGGTGTTAACCGTGAAAAAAATTCGCTGGGTAACATTGCCAAGGCATTTGCAATTACCAATGTTCCTACTATTATTGTAATGCAGGATGGAAAGGAAATTGGCCGGGTAGTTGAATATGGCAAAACCGGTAAGTGGGATAAAGAGGTGGCAGATTTATTAAAATAACCTGTTGCATTTTTTAATTGCACTAAGACCCAGAGGGTCGAAATATCAGTAGCATTTAATAAGAAAAAGTGTATTAAGCTCCATAGGAGCGTCATATTCTACATATCGCTCCTATGGAGCTTACAAAATTTAAAAACCGTGTTTTCTGTACTAATATATCGCTCCGATGGAGCTAAGTAATTAAAAAGAAGATTACTTTATCTGATAAATATCAATTCCCCTTTCATTGAGCAGATATACTTTTCCGTTCATAGCTTTTATAGAGATGAACCTTCCAAAAAATTCCGGTAGTTTGTATTCTTTTAGTTGCAGGGATTTTAATTCGTAACTGTAGAGTTTACCCTCGCTGAAGCCGTACACCGTTGTGCCGTTTACTTCTATATTAGTCCAATGTAAAAAGGCAAGCCTGCTTTTAAAGCCGCCATAATAATCAAAAATATAGAAGCCTTTTTCGGGGTCGTATAGGTAAACAAAATTATTTTTATCAACAATCTTAACTGGCGCAGGTACGGAGTCAAAAATTGTTCGCCAATCCGGCGATACTGATAACAGTTTTCCTTCTTCATCTATTTTTTTCAGCTTATAATCTTCTTCATCAAAAATCCAAATATTATTATCGTAGGAGAGCGTTACGTTGTTAACGTAAAAAATATTATGCTTGCGGAAGTTGATACTGTTGCGCATGGTTAGCAACCTATCCAACACCACAACCGTTGAATAATTTTTATAATAGAGTAATGTTTTTAAGGGATTGGTTACATCTATAAAAGACGGATTGCCATATTTTTTTACATCATTAAACACTGCAATAGAATCACCGTTTGAGTTTAATTTTTTAAGTCGTGTGCCGTCTTTAAGTAAATAAAGATTATCTAGATTATCAACATTAAAATATGTAAAATCGCCTTTAAAAGTTTTAATAAACTGAAAAACCGAATCGCTTTGTGGCTTCGCCACAAGGGGTATTGCCACAGTAGCACAGAAGCAAAGAAAGGGTAATATGATTTTTATCTTTTTCAAAAATTCACGTTTAATAAACATTTAATCTTCTCCATTTCCCCCTTTAGGAGATAGGCGCATAATATTTCAACTCCAGTTTCTCTCCATCAAAAACAGCATAACTAAAATACTTTATCCAATCTCCTAAATTAACGTATCGGCTTTTATCATCTAACTTAAAATCTATTGGCAAATGACGATGACCAAAAATCATATAATCATAAAAATTTTTCTGGAGAACTTCCCTACAATAAATAATCAACCATTCTTTATCTTCCCCCAAAAATATCTCGTTGCTTTGACCGGTTTGCGCCCTGCTTTTTCTGCTAAAGTAGTTTGCAATACCCATGCCAACAGCTGGAGGCAAAATGCCAAACAGCCAGTTAGATATTTTATTTCGGAATATTTTTTTGATAAATTTATAACCGTGGTCGCCGGGGCCAAGTCCATCACCGTGACCAATTAAAAATTGTTTACCGTTAAATTCAAAATCCTTCGGTTCAAAATAAACAGGAATATTAAGTTCTTTCTGAAAATAATCTCTCATCCACATATCGTGGTTGCCTACAAAAAAATGAATGGGAATGCCAGCGTCTGTTAACTCTGCAAGTTTGCCTAAAATGCGCACATAACCTTTAGGCACTACTTTTTTATATTCGTACCAAAAATCAAACAAATCGCCTACAATAAATATCTGTGCAGCGTCAGCTTTTATCTCGTTAAGAAACTGAATAATTTTTTTTTCTCTAACGAGGCTGGCTTGTGGGTTGGGTGCTCCCAAATGAAAATCGGAAAGAAAATAGATTTTTTTATTTCTTGCAATCTCCATCTAATCAGGGTTTGTTTTTTTTCTGCAGATATTCCAATACATCACCCGATTCAATTTCCGGCTTACCAGTAATATCTCGATTGTACCAATATATCCATGCTGTATAAGGCTCACCTTTGCGGTAGGCAATAACTTCTTCCCGTTTGTATAGGGGAGTTTCGCCTTCTTCCACATTTAAACCTTCGTAGTCATCTAGTTGGCCAATTGCCCAAGAAAATTCTTGCGGATTATTAATTGTATATAATTCGCCCGAAATAAAATGATCTTCTTCTGTTGCTTTCGCAGCAGGGTAATCACCAAGATCGAACAATTTTCCTTTAACAACAGCTTCGCCAATCAGACTAAAATATTTGGTAAGGTATTCATACACAGGGTTACGGAACCCGCTGCGCAGGGAGCCATAGACAAATAATTTAAAAACTTCGTTACTCATAATTATATTTCTTCTTTGGAGATGCCCGGCTGTTTAATAATGCTTAAAAATGTACCATTCGGAATATCTTTTTTACCATGCACCGGTACAACTATTGTTTTTCTTAATTCAGGATGGAAAAAGATCTGATGACTGCCCGTAATTCTTTTTAAGACGTATCCCTTATTTTCTAACAGTTTTATTAAATGTTGAGGATTTTGATTCATGAAGCAAAAGTAGATTCAAAAACAACTTCTTTATAAAAATGGTACAAATGTCGCTTTTGGCGCTAAATAACATCAGTAAAAATTGATATTTTATGCTGTTAATTGTAAAGAATATTCCAGTGTTTCATTATCATCTGGCACTGGTTCACCCTCTTCCTGTAATACTTCAATATATCCTTTAATAGCTTCTTTTGCCATTTCCAACGTATGTTCAACGTTTTCTCCCCAAGTAATACATCCTGGCAAAGCCGGAACTATTGCAGTATAAGTGCCTTCTGGTTCTTTACGTAAAACAATGCGATATGTTCTTGAAGAATTCATGATGTAAATATACAGATTATATACTACGCTTCTACCAAAAAGCAATACACTTCCTTAGGGCCGTGAACACCGGTTACCAGTGTTTTTTCAATATCTGCGGTGCGGCTTGGGCCGGTTGCAAAAGTTATCAATGAAGGGATGTTACCGGCATATTTTTCTTTTACTTTCTGTAATGCTTCTTTTACATCGTACACTAACTGATTAGTATATGCAATGCAAATATGTATTGGTGCGTAAACACTTACAGTGCGGCCACTTTGTTGCGCTGCACTCATTACAATGGTGCCGGTACGTGCCACTAAAAACTCACAATCGGTAATAGATGCATCGCAACCCGGCAGGTTAATGGTGTTGCTGAATTTTGCATTCCATTTATCAGTGTTGCAATAAATTTTAGTCCACTGCTTTTCGGCAATCAGCTGCTCCAGTTGCTGCAGCATTTCTTCCTCTGTAAAGCAGTAGGCAAACTTGCCTTGCATATTTGTAAACTCCTGCGCAAAAACAACATCAAGCGTATCTGCCGCAGGCAAAAAAACTGAATTTGTACCCTCACTTTGAGGAAAAGGCAAAGGCACTGGGTTACTCAGTGCCTGCCTAATTCTTTTTAAAATGTTTTCCTTGGCTGTTGTTACAGACATAATGTTTTTTATATTGCCGGCGGTGTTTTTAATTCTTCAGGCATGCCAGTGTTAAGTGGTGTTGCATCTTTTGCACGGTTTTTTTCAGCCTCAGCTTCATCAACAATAATATCTAAAGCTTTCTTTTCTTCAAAAGGGCGTTTGCCAATTAAAGCCTCCACATCACTCTTAAATAATACCTCTTTTTTCAATAATTCTTTTGCTAATTTTTCAACATCGCCTTTTTTCTCTGTCAACAGTTTTTTTGTTGTTTGATAAGCATTGGCAATGAGCTTACGAACTTCTTCATCAATCATTTTGCCCGTTTCTTCACTAAATGGTTTGGTGAATACGTTCTCCTGATTAGGATCGTAATAACTAATGTTACCTACTTTATCATTCATACCATAAACGGTAATCATGCTGTAAGCAATTTTTGTTATTTGCTGCAAATCGTTACTTGCACCTGTGCTTATTTTTCCAAAGAAAATATCTTCACTCGCACGTCCGCCAAGCGTCATACAAATCTGGTCCATCAACTGGTCAGTGTTGTACAAATATTGCTCTTTTGGTGTGTATTGTGCATATCCTAAAGCAGCAGATCCTCTAGGTACTACGGTAACTTTTAATAAAGGATACGCATGCTCCAGGTACCAACCACAAATTGCGTGGCCAGCCTCGTGGTATGCAATAATTTCTTTTTCCTCCGGAGAAATAATTTTATTCTTCTTCTCCAATCCGCCGATTACACGGTCAATAGCATCCTGAAAGTCGCTCATATCTACTGCGGTCTTTCCTTTACGGGCAGCTATTAAGGCAGCCTCGTTACATACGTTTGCAATATCCGCACCTGCAAAACCTGGCGTTTGCTCTGCAAGTTTATGTATATCGAGGGTTTCAGAGATTTTTATAGGTTCAAGATGCACTTTAAAAATTGCTTCTCTTCCAACTAAATCCGGACGGTCGATTGATATCTGTCTGTCGAAACGACCCGGGCGTAACAATGCCGAATCCAATACATCGGGCCTGTTGGTTGCAGCAAGAATGATGATGCCTAAATCAGTACCAAAACCATCCATTTCTACCAGCAATTGATTAAGCGTATTTTCACGCTCGTCATTGCTCATCATCATATTTTTTCCTCTTGCTCTTCCAATCGCATCAATTTCATCTATAAAAATAATACAAGGCGCTTTTTCTCTTGCCTGCTTAAATAAATCACGTACACGGCTTGCTCCCACGCCCACAAACATCTCCACAAAATCACTACCACTAAGGCTAAAGAAAGGTACTTGTGCCTCACCAGCAACAGCTTTTGCCAATAAGGTTTTACCCGTACCCGGAGGGCCAACGAGCAATGCGCCTTTTGGAATTTTACCGCCGAGTGCTGTGTATTTTTTTGGATTTTTCAGAAAGTCAACAATCTCCATCACTTCTACTTTGGCTTCATCTAAACCTGCTACATCGCCAAAGTTTATATTAACTCTTGTGCCTTTTTCAAATAAGGTTGCTTTTGATTTATCGATGCTAAAGATACCACCAGCACCACCTCCGCCTCCTGGGCCGCCTACTTTACGCATCATCATTACAAATAATAAAACAATGAGTAAAATTGGCAGTAATGTGCTAACGATTTGTCCAAATATTTCACCTTCTTTTTCTGGTGAATCAACTATTTGCTTTACCTCCGGGTGAGTTTTATAAAACTCAATCATCTGCAAGGCAAATGTTTTATCATCTACAATGTTAAAAAACAATTGAGGCTGATCTGGCTTTACCATCAACGCAGCTTCGTAATTTTTATCTTCAGGTTTTTTGTTTAAAGCCTGGCGGTAATAATCTGACTTATTTTTTAAACTATCTGGCTGAATAAAAACACGCACAATTTCTTTATTGCCGATTGTTTTCATTTTAACAACGTCGCCATTTGTAACCATTTTGTAAAACTGCTGTTGGTCAGTTTCTATACCGGCACTGCTTACAGTACGGAAAAAATTCCAACCGATTATGGTTAGAAAAATGATTCCATAAATCCAATAAATGTTAAACCTGGGTTTTTTCTTATTAGAATCGTCTCCTTTAGGAGGTATATTGTCAGGATTAAATTTCCTTTTGCTGTCTTGTTGGTTCATATTTTTTTGTGCGATTATATTGGGTACTTGCGCATCTATTGCTTTACGCTTATAACAATAGACGATTGAGTTTTGTTATTATTTTAAATTATTTTTTTAACCTTCATGCTGCATTGCCGGTGCATCGCTCCACATTTCTTCCAGTCTGTAAAATTTTCTGGGTTCGGGCATCATTACATGAACAACAACATTTACGTAATCTATCAAAATCCATTGTTGCCCTTGGCGGCCTTCGTGTTTGTAGGCAATTTCGTCGCATTTTTCTTTTACATCAGTTTCAATAAAATCTGCAATTGCCCGTAACTGTGTAGTGTTACTTGCCTGACAAATTATAAAAAAATCTGCAACGGCTTCAGGAATTTTTCTAAGGTCGAGACTTATTATCTCTTCGCCCTTTTTTTCCTGTATGGCATGAATGATGGTTTTGAAAACTTTACTGTTTCTGGTAATACGTACAACGCTACTTTTTTTGCGGTTGTTTAATGCTTTTAAATTGTCCAAATCTGCTGATATTTTAATTTTGTTGTCCGGTATTGAATATTGCCATCAACACAGGATTGTTATTGTTTTATAATTAAGTAGCATGTAGCTTGCAATTATTGGCAAAAGTAACACTTCTTTGCCATTTGAATTATTATGCCTGAAGACGGTTTTTTTACCATTTTAGACACGGTGGACAGTACCAATAACTATGCCATGGCACAGGTGCATGGTGGATTGGCAAAACACGGAATGGCGTGGTTTGCAATGGAACAAACAGCAGGAAAAGGGCAAAGAGGTAAGAGCTGGTCTTCTGAAAAGGGTAAAAACATTGCCATGAGCATAGTTTTGGACCCTAAAAAGCTACAAATACAAAATCATTTTCATTTGAGTGCCGCCGTGGCGATTACTTGTTTTGAATTTTTTAACAGCTTCGCTGGAGAAGAAACTAAAATTAAATGGCCGAATGATTTGTTTTGGCGTGACAGAAAGGCAGGGGGGATTTTAATTGAAAACAAATACCAGGGCAAAATTTGGAATTGGGCAGTTGTGGGCATTGGGATAAACATTAATCAAACCAATTTTAGTGGATTTTTAAATAAGCCTGTTTCGCTGCGACAGATTACCGGCAAAACATTCAATACGATTGAGTTAGCAAAACAACTCTATGTTTTATTGATGAAGAACTTAAGTTTGATGAAAAGCGAAGAAGATGTAATTGCGGAATACAACGAGCATTTATACAAAATAAATAAAACGGTTACGCTTAAAAAAGGGAGTTATCAATTTGAAACGGTGATAAAAGAAGTGTCGCCGGAAGGCTTGTTAATTACGGTAGATGCAATAGAACATCAATTTGAGTTTGGAGAAGTGGAGTGGGTGTTATAGAATTTCTGCTGCTCTTGCTTCTACTTCAAACTTATTATTATAGTATCCTTTTTTTAAACTTTCCCAAAGGTATTTTGCCACAAACAAAAAATAACCGTGCTCGTTAAATTGTTTAATGTGGCAAAGCTCATGCTTAACCCATTTCTCATCCTGTAAAAATTCGGTTTTGGAAACGCCGTATAAGTGAATTGTTTTGCCCAACACCATGGCTACATTAGTGCTGCGCAGTTTTTTTGTTGCAATTTTTGCAAGGAAGGAATTTTCTTTGACTGTGAAATTTGCTTTACTCAATTTCTGCCCACGCCTCCAAAATTTCTTCTGCATGTTGCTTACTCTTCGGCTTCAAAAATATTTTTCGTATCACTCCTTTTTCATCAATTAAAAAAGTGGTGCGATGCAGGCCCATATAGCTTTTGCCATACATCTGCTTTTCGCCCCAAACGCCAAATTTATCAATAATTTTATGGTCAGTATCTGCTATTAGGGTAAAAGGCAAATCGTATTTAGCCTCAAATTTTTTATGTTTGGTTTCTGCATCGGGGCTTACGCCCAAAACAGTAAACCCATTTTTTTTAAGCAGCGCAAAATTATCTCTAAGGTTACACGCCTGCACGGTACATGTAGGCGTATCATCTTGAGGATAAAAATATAAAACTACTTTTTTGCCAGCATAATCTGCCAGCGAAACTAGTTTGCCATTTTGGTCTTTACCTTTAAAAGCTGGTACTTTTTTGCCTTCTGTTAGTTGTGTCATACCCCAAACCCCTGAAGGGGCTTTTGTACTCTGAAAATGAAAATTGCATTTAAATAGCAACCAGAGTGTTTGTTTATAATTAAAGTTTATTTTTTTCTGTAACCTATTATTTAAAAGCTCCAAGTTCCCACTCATCCTGAGCGTAGTCGAAGGGCAGGGGGCGGAGGGGGCTTCTTTATCTCGTAAACCTGTAATTTTTTTCCAGGATATTACCCACCTGATCTTCTGCTACAATTTTTAATTCATGTTCTCCCGCAGGGCACATTTCATCAAATTCGTAAATAAATCTTGCCCCTTTATCGTTTGTAAACCGCAGCCATGTGCCATCCAGCGTAGCTGTAAAGTTTTTAATTTCCTCGGTGTTATCCTTTATAACAAATACAATGCTTCTTTGTTTACTGCAGTTCATACCCTCTTTAAAACCAATGGGTGAAACCGAAGGTGGTATAGTATCAACCATTAATTGAAAACTGCCAAACTCTCTAAAACTTGCCCGGTACCAGCCACTCTCTTTCCCATTTATTATAGGCTCTGCTTTAGCATAGTCGTTTTTGCTGCCCGCAAAACGATGCATTACCATTTTATTGGGCAATGTACTTTCGGCTTTAATTGTAATAGGAAAGTAAGATTGAACAGGCACGCTGGTATTGTGCAATTGAAAAATAGTGTACTCATCTTTGGGCATAGTTTCACTGTACCTAAAACGTATGGAATCGTACAATGCGTTTTCTGGCAAATAAAAACTGATGTTATTGTTTTCGAAAAGATTTACAAAGCCCGGGTGAAACATAGTTTGTTTAAAATAGCTTGACGAATCTGCCACTTTAGTTTCTGTAAATTTTTCATTTCGCCTTACCTGAAACTGCACTTCAGAAGCATTTCCATGAGCATCTTTAACAACCAGTTTAATTTTATGAGTACTGTCATCATCTATTAAGATTACACCATCGCCATTGGTGGTTTTATAAACAGTACTATCGTACCCTGGCAATTTTGATACATGCTCAAAATAAGATCCGCCGTTGCTTTTATACTTATAATCGATGTGCGCATTTACATAACGGGTTTCGTTGTAACTAATACCATCAAGCTGAAAGCCCATAATAGGTTTATCGTTTTCATAAAGTACAGTTTCATAAATACCATTTTTATTGTTTGAACCTGTGTAGCGATCGTATGCACTTATAGCAAAACTCACCTTATCTGTATTTGCAATAATTAACGATGGCGTAGTTACGTAAATGCCGTTAACTTTTTTAAGCATGTAAATTTTAGGAGTTTGCTCATAAGTGCTTACACAACGATCGTAAACGGCTAGTTTATAAACATCTGGCGGTACATTATCGGGTATAGGAAAATTAAATAAAGAAGGGTTTAAAACCTTATCAGTTTTAGTATCTCTAATTTCAAAATGAAGATGTGGCCCTTGCGAACCGCCGGCATTACCACTGTAAGCAATGAACATATTTTTTGTTACAGGAAACAAATTTGCCGGTACATCAAGATAAACAGCCCAACTTTTTTGTTTGTATTGTTGTTCTTTTACGTAGGCTTCCAGCTCCGGATAAAAATCGTTGAGATGCCCATAAACAGTTGTTAGTCCATTGGGATGATTTATATAGATAGCTCTGCCATAACCCCAGGATTCAATTTTTATTTTAGCGATATACCCATCTGCGGCAGCAATAACTTTTTTGTTTTGCGTTTGGTCTGTACGGCAATCTAGCCCCATATGGTAATGGTTTGGACGAAGCTCTCCAAAGTTTGCGGCCAATGATTTTGTAGCAACTACAGGATAAACAAAATAATCTTGCGGGTAATTTTTTGGCGGGAAAAACTGAGCCGGGCAATTGTTTACAATCAACATTAAAATAAAAAAGGAAAGGAAATGTCTTATATTTTTATTCATTATTTTTATGCAGGGTATGTTTTAATATGTAATAAGTTATAAAATTACGTCTATTAGCGAAATATTTTTTTATTCAAATTTACTTTTATGAAAAAGGTTATTGTGTTTTTTTTGATGATGATGATAATTAATTACGGTTGGGCTCAAAATGCAGATTGCAAAGTATCAGTTAAGGCAATAGCAGGAACTTATGAAGGCGAATGCGTTAAAGGTAAAGCAAATGGTAAAGGAAAAGCAACTGGCATAGACAGTTATGAGGGCGATTTTAAAAATGGATTTCCCGAAGGGCAGGGTAAATATATGTGGAAAGACGGCCATTATTTTATTGGACAATTTAAAAAAGGAAATAAGGAAGGTAAAGGTGATATGTACAACCCGTCAGCAATTGGCAGCGATTCTCTTATATCCGGCTACTGGAAAAAAGACAAATATGTTGGGGAGTTTGAGAAAGCATATGAGTTAATTTCAAGCACTTCTAATGTTCAACGGGCTTTGGTTGATTATATTGACACAAAAGGGGATT
>JBBQPX010000061.1:0-11005 GCA_038216775.1 Chitinophagales bacterium | reverse complement strand
GATTGGTAACGCCATACGGTGGTCTGAATAGTCTTGGTTTTAGTCCGATAACTCTTTCTACCTCATTATCCATCTGCTTTAAATCGGCCTGCATTTTTTTTGCTGAATACATATCAAACCAAAAATGATGCGAATGGCTATGATTACCGATGATATGACCTTCTTCTTTTATTTGCCCCAGTATATTTTCATTGCCAGCAATACGATTCCCAATACAAAAGAAAGTTGCTTTTATATTTTCATTTTTTAAAACCTGCAGAATTTCGGCTGTAAAGTTTTCTGCGGGACCATCATCAAAACTTATGGCTATTTCTTTTTTCTCAGTATCAGCTTTACAAATAATCGGCAGAAAAAAATTGGAACTCACATTTATACAACCCCAGAAGACAATAAGAGAATAGGCAATAGGCAATAGGCAATAGGCAATAAGCAACGGGCAATGAGCAATGGGTAATTTATTAAGAATTTGTATACATACCAATGCAGTAAGTAATAGAGCAAAAAAAATATTTGTACTGCGGAAGTTTAACATGCCGACAGCAAAGTTAAAGAATGATGTATACCTTGGTAGTGATTATAAACTAAGACTGTGTTTATTTTTTTATCTGATGAAGCTTTATAATTCAATATGGCAGGCACTTCCGCCTTCTTCAAAATATTTGATCCCAACCACATAGCAAATGCAGCAGCAGTAGGATATTCACCACATAAATGTTTGTAGTTAATGGTTTCCCTACCGGCGAAAATTGTTTTTTCTAAAGTATCATAAATCTTATCGCCAGCTTTATCTCCATTTTTTCCAGAGATGATTAAATCAATATCGTTAATACTGATTGATTGATTTTTTAAGAAGGCAGAAATCTGTTTCTCAATTTCAGCATTATTTTCTGGCTTGTAAAAAGTATGCAACCCATCAAGCTTTGCATAATCAGTTGCAGAAGGTTCATTCGCTATTAAAAAAAATGAAGCTCCTTCGCCGGCAATAGTTCCTTTAGTTTTAGCTTTATATAAATCAAGATTGGAAATCTCTGCTTGTTTATATAAACCGAGCCTGTTTAAAATGGTATGGCTTGCATTCGTAATTTCGTCAATGGCACCAACGAGTACATTTGATGCATCGCCTTCTTTTAGCAACATCATGCCATCCATCAATGCACTTTCAAAAGAAAAGCCACGATGCACAAAAGCATTATTGTAATTATTACATTTCAGCATTAATCCAATTTGTGCGCCAATAGTATTATGCGTTGATTGTATAAAAGCAGTTGGCGTAAGTAACTCTTCGTTAAACTCCACCATCTTACTTAAAAAAGAATTAGTGTCTTCTAAACAGCCGTAGGCTGTGCCGGTAACAATTGCATCTGGTTCTGTAGTGTTTGCTTCCTGCAAACATTCCATGGCCGCCGCTACACCCATGCGTATAATGCGACTCATGCGCCGTATTTGTTTTGGGTCGATGAATTGTTTGTAATCAGGTTCTATGCAGGCAAGGCGATTGCTGGTATATTCAACAGGAGCATCAGCCAAAGGCTGATGGCCAAAGGTTTTTTGTGGTGAGATATTTCCTGTTGCTCTGATGTACATTATTATATTTTTATTTTCAACTGTTTATTTATGCAATCTGTTTACATATCGCTCCTATGGAGCTGCGGTAAACCAACGGTATCTTTCCTTCTGCTACTAACATGTCGCCTCTACGAGGCTTTTCTTCAGGAATTTATAATTTTTCATTTCCATAATGCTGATTCGGCACCACAGCTCCATAGGAGCGATATATCAGTAGCACTGAAAATGTATTTGTTTTTCAGAACCCCGTAGGGGTGATATGTTTTTCTTCTCCGTCACAAACTGTTACACAATATCAAGAACTGCTGTATGTGCTATTACCTACCACTACAGCTTTGAAAAAATTAACGACGAACAATTACCACCAAAACCAAATGAATTTGAAAGCACGTGTTTCACATCAACATTTTTGATTAATTCTTTTTCCGGCACAAACGGCAAATCAACCATGGGTGTTTGTAAACGCAGGTTAGGAAAAATAATTCCATGCTGAAGCGATAGCACAGAAAAAGCCGCTTCAATACCACCACACGCACCCAACGTATGACCGGTAAAAGTTTTGGTAGAACTCATTTTTGGATAATGCCCATCAAACAATCTTTTAATGGCTGTTCCTTCTGCAATATCATTATTTTGTGTACCTGTGCCATGCAGGTTTATATAATCTATATCCGATGGTTGCAAACCAGCTTTTTTAAGTGCGCCGCTCATTGCCAAAAAAGAACCTGTTCCATCTGGTGATGATGCTGTTTGGTGATAAGCATCGTTTGCGTTGCAATAGCCACTTAATATAATATCAGGTTTGTTTTTTAATGTTGATGCAATTTTTTCTGAAACCAATACTACATATCCTGCACCTTCTCCAAGATTAAGCCCACGGCGGTTTTCATCAAATGGCTGACAAAACTGTTCATCCAAAATCATTAATGTATTAAAACCGTTGAGTGTAAATTTTGCCATAGAATCTGTGCCACCGGCAACAACTAAATCAACCACATTGTTTCTTATCAGCCTTGCGCCAAAAAAAATAGCGTTAGCCGAAGATGAACATGCGGTGCTGATGGTAGTTACATAATCCTTAATGCCCAGTGCATCTGCTACCAGCTCTGTTACACTTCCACATTCGTGGTTGATAACATTGCGTAATTTTCCTTTGCTATTATCTGTAAGAAACTCGGTGTAAAAATTTTCGGTCTTATCCATACCGCCAACAGAGTTAGCAGAAATAAAACCACATCGAAGCGATTTAATATTTTCAATACCGGCATTTGATAATGCTTCCTTTGCCGCAACTAAACTTAATAAAGCTGTGCGGCTTTTTGTGTTTGGTAAACCTGCAAGTTGTGCAAGCTCCTCATTAGTGAGTTTTACTTCAGCTACGGGTAATCTTTGGCTGTGTACAGAATCTAAGTTGTGCATTTCACCCATTCCTGCACGGCCGTTTTCAAGAGCATCCAGACATTCGGCAACATTATTGCCAATTGCCGAAATGATACCTGTGCCGGCAACAAAAACGGGTTCGTTCATACTTATGCATTCTGTGCCTGTTGGGCAGTTATATATTCAGCCATGGTTCTTACAGTTTTAAAAACTTTGGGACCATCATCGGCATTTGAAAGTTTTATTTTGTATTGCTGCTGCAACAAAACAATCAGTTCCAGCGCATCAATTGAATCCAACCCAAGACCTTCTACAAATAGAGGCTGGTCGTCTCCAATATCTTCAGGTTTTGTATCCTGCAGATTCAGTTGGGCAATAATTTGTGTTTTTAAATCCGAGATTAATTTATCCATTTTTATAACTGATATATTTTATTAAGATTTTCTACCGTAAAATTAACTGAATCTGCGCTTTTATCTTTCTCTATTAAAAATAAAGTTGCTTTATATTTATCATTCAGCACATCTACCCAACCGCAAATGCAGCACTGCAATATATTATTATTAATCAGGTTACTCACATATTGTTGAATAAAAACCGCATCAAAATGCTCAAAAATAAAAAAAGCATTTTCGCCTTTAAAATGATGCCTGATAGATATTTCGCCAATTACAATATTCGGTAATGTATAAACGAACTGCGCCGGGCTTGCTATGGTTTTTGCTGTTTCGTAATATTTAATATCTGTATCAAGGCTGGAGTTTGCGTTGGATAATACAATACCGATATCTTCCGGATTGTATTTTTCTTTATCAAAACTATTTTGCAGCAATACTTCATTTGCCAGCCATCCTAATTTACTAAGATTATCCATCTTATGAAATTTAGGGTACTGCAAATCAAAATATCGATAAGTGGCTACAAGAAAATCAGGCAATATTGTTCCTGCATCTTCAAAAACCTTTTGTTCATTTTTATAAACAATATTGTTGCTGATAACACAGCTTGCAGTAATATAATTTTCGCTTTCCAATTTTCGTTATCTACTTCTTCCTTAAGGTAATAATTAATAGTTAAGCATTCATCGCATCTCTGGCCCTAATCATTTTAGATAGTTTTACCAAAGCAGTTGCATGGTCTTTTACATAGGGATTGCTTTTATCCCAAACATAACCAGCCAGTACAGAACATATCATACTCTTAATTTCAGCCACCTGGTTATCTGCAAAGAAAATAGTATCAAGCGTACCTTCATACCAAGCCATAACATACGAACGGAAAGTGTTTACACCCTGCATCATAGGTTCGGTATATTCTGTTTCCCAGTTTACGTTTTCGCCATTCAATTTTTTAATAACCAAATTTGCAGCTATCTGGCTGGAAACAGTTGCCAGCGTAACGCCTGAAGAAAAAACAGGGTCTAAAAACTCTGTTACGTTTCCTGTTAATACAAAGCCTTCGCCATAAAATTTTGTGGTACTTACAGAATAGGATTGCAGTGTTCTTGGTTCAAAAACAAATTCTACATTTTCCATTCTTTCTGCCAGATATGGTTCCGACGCCAGCAGCGTGCGCATTTGCTCTTCGGGTGATAAATCGTTAGTTTCTGTAAAAAATGTAGGGTCTCCAACAAATCCAACTGATGTGTTTCCGTTTGAAAATGGTATTATCCATATCCACACTCCTTTTTGATGAACAACGATAGTTATACGATTTGGCTCATCTGCCATTAGTCGCTTTTTATCAACTGTATGCATAAAGAATGCTTTTCGTGGCGGCAGGTTAGATGGTTGGTCTAAATTAAACAACTTTGGTATTACCCTTCCATAACCACTTCCATCAACAATAAACCGGGCTTCAATTTGCGATGCTTCTCCATTAATGTCTTCTACCGTTGTAATTGAATCCGAACCATTAAATTCAATGCCAGTTACTGTTGTTTCATAACACACAGGTATGCCCATGGTTTCGCAGGTATCTGCCAGTGTTTTATCAAATTCTGCTCTGGGAACCTGCCAGGTTGTACTCCAGCCAGGTGTAAACTGGTCAGCAAAAATGTAATCGCAAACCTTGCCATTTTTTACAAATTTTGCTCCATATTTTTGTTGAAATCCTTTTGCTTTTACCGCATCTAAAAAGCCGGCTTCGTCCAGCGCCTCCATACATCTTGGCAATAAACTTTCGCCAATTACAAAGCGGGGAAATTTTGTTTTTTCTACAATTTTTACTTTAAAGCCTGCTTTATTTATAATAGACGCAGCTACTGTTCCTGCCGGGCCTGCACCAATTACCAGCACATCTACCTTTTCATTTTTCATCTGTTGTAATTTAAATTCGTTTTTTACACTTTAATAAAGTTTGGCTAAGGCCGATATTATCTGTTTGTTCAACAATAATAAAACCAGCTTGTTCAATACAGTTAAGGAAGGTTTGTGCACTATACATTTGGCTATTACCATTTGCCATAGCGGTAAAGTAAACAGAAATTTGCTGCAAACAGAAAGCGCCAACTTCATATTTTTGTCTATCCCAAAAGGGCTCCATAATAATAACCTGCCCGTTATCATCTAACGCATTGTAACATCTAGAAAGTATGGAAACAATTTCTGCTTCAGAAAAACAATCCAGAAACTGGCTCATCCAAATGGTATCAAATCCGCTTGGTATTTTAACTGTTTCATCAAGAATATTTACCGGCAAAAATGATACCCTTCCATTCAACCCCAATTCTTCGATTCTTGTTCTGGCTACTTTTAACTGGCCGGGCAAATCCATTATCGTTATCTTAATATCATCAGAAAAGTTAGTAGATGCTATTGCCCACTTACCCGTATTTCCACCAATATCTAATATATTTTTTGCACTTTCATTATAAACCAGTGGCAGCACTTTTGGAAACGCATCATCAGAAAAATAGTGGTCAAAATCGAACCAGCTTTTTTGAACATGCGGTGGTAGTTGAGAAAGGCCTTCATAAATAGTGTCCCAGTCTCCAAATTCTTTTAATCCTACAGGTTTACCGGTTACAATACTTTCATCAAGATGAAAAAGCCCTTTATAATTTACATCATGTACAAAATCCATATTAGTTTTTGTAAGCTCGTCATTTAAAATATAATGACCAGTTTTACCAAGTGTATATTTTTTATCGTTTACCAAAACCAAGCCAAGACCAAGACCAGATTCCAGCAAAACTCTTACTCCATAAACAGTAAGGTTTAACTTTTCTGCAATTTCTTCGTTTGTTATTCCTGTACTGCCACTGTCTTCAATCAATTTTAAAATACCGGTATTTCTTAGCACCCGTGCTGCCTGAAAAATTACCGGACCAAATGCTATCCATTGTGCGGCTTCTTTTGCCTGGAACGCCGACTTTTTATCAGTAGAGAAAAAATTCATACTTGTTGTTAAGGGTTTTTTTTTATTGTTATTGTTTACTAAAAATTAAAGCTGCGTTGCAACCACCAAAACCTGAAGCCGTTTTTAAGCAATGTTGTAATGATGCTGTTTGTAATGATGAACAAATATTTACAGGTTGTGAAACTCCGATATTTTCAAATCCGCGGGTTGGTATTACCAGATTATCTTTTAAAGATTGAATGGCAATAACCGACTCAATTAAGCCAGCTGCGCCGAGCGTATGACCATAATAACCTTTTAAACTATTTACAGGAACAGCTTGCAGCCCTGCAAGATTTATCGCCTTGGTTTCCATTTCATCATTAAAAACGGTGGCTGTGCCATGTGCGGAAATAAAATCAATATCATCTGCAGAAATACCTGCAGTATTTAATGCTTTTGTTATGGCAATATTTAATTCTTCGCCGGTGCGTGACGGGCCGCTGATATGGTTTGCATCGTTACTAACAGAGCCGCCTGCCACTTTTATACCTGAAGAAAGATTTTCATCTGATGTAAGAATAACTGTGCCTGCGCCTTCTCCTAAATTAATACCATCACGTGTTGCATCAAAAGGTTTGCATGGCGATTGGCTTACCGCCTGAAAGGATTGAAAACCGGATAAAACAAACTTACTGATAACATCTGCGCCAGCAACAACCGCATGTTTGTATTGCCCGGATTGTATTAAACGCATACCAGTTAAAATAGCCAACATGCCGGATATGCATGCGTTGGAAATAATCACAGGTTGATTAATAAACTTAAAATGTTTTGCAACTATTGTTGCTGATGTATTAAGCGAAATTCTTGTATTTAATGCATCAGAAGCTGTTTCTGTTTCTAATAAACTGATATTGCCTTTAGTGGAAGAAATAATAAGCACTGTATTTTCGTCGGAGGCGTTTACAGCTGTTTTGGAAAGTGCATCAGTAATTGATGCAATGAGTAATTTTTCGAAGCGTGTATAATCATTTTTAGCATTATCAATAAAATCTTCATTGATAAATAATGCTGCCTGAAATGGCTGCTCTGACATTGTTTTATCATCATGCAGTTTTACGCCTGAAACATTCAGCTTCAACTGCGAAAAATTTTCTGCAGTGGTTAAGCCAATGGGCGATAAAACATTATCCGAACTGATAAAAATATCTGTCATAGTTTCTTTTAATTAAACCAAGTCGTGTTTCTTTTTCCATTCTTCAAAAAAAGGTGGATTAGATAACTGCAATAACGAATCTTCTTTACTAAGAAAAACCTGAACAGAAGAACCTGTTGCAACAAGTACTCCTGTGGCCGCATTAAACAAACGATATGTAAATTTTAATTTTGCAGCGTCGGTCGGTATAAATTTTGTTTCTACAATTACGCTGTCGCCATAACGAAGAGAGCGTTTAAAATCACACTGCACGCTAACAACAGGTATTACAAAACCTAGTTTGTACACTTCAAGATAACCAAGCTGGTGCATGTTGCCAAACGCTTCTCTTCCATCTTCAAAATAACGTATATAATGGCCGTGCCAAACAATGCCCAAAGGGTCTGCTTCATTAAAACGAACCAATACTTCAGTTCTGCTGCTCAATTCATTTTTCATAATCACTTATCTCAACCCGCGTATTTGCTTTTCCAGGCTTTGTAATTTTTCTTATCTATTTCTACCAATGATTTTTTAATGATTGATACCCAAAAATTACGGAAACCAAAACCGGCAGCCTCTTGCTCCAGGCGTTCGGTCATGATAACTTTTTTAGTTTTCATATCTACCAAAGTAACCCAAACGGCGCCATAACTTTTCTTCTCTTCCTTTTTCATGCCTTCCATTATAAACACAACACCCACACCATCTCCGCTTTTAAAACCTAATGCTTTTACTTCAGCATTAATATCATTTTCTGTAAGCTTATTAAAATCTTCTGTGTTGGAAGAGTTAATATCTTTCGAATTAATCTTTCCGTTTCTGGCTGTAACCGCACTGATATCGCTGTTTACGCCGCTGCTTCTGTCAAAAGCTTCTGCAACTTTATAATTTTTGCCCATTTCATTTACTACTACATCGTTCATAGCTCCGTAAATGCGGCTTTGAATATCCAATGGGTTTGACCCTGGGTCGTTAATGAGCCTGTTCTTGTAATAATCAATACCCAGGTAAGTAAGAGGTGTTGCTGTGTTGTTGAAAAAATCTTTAATTGTTTGGGCGAAAGATTGTGTTCCCGCACTTAGCAACAATACAAAAGCTAATAACCAGCTAAGTTTTTGTGTCTGTTTCATAATCAGGAGTTTTTAAAGTTTATTTATAAAAAAGTATTTTTGTATTGATTAAAATCAATGTGTAAATTTCTTTTTCCATTCTTTGTATTTAGTCCAGTCAATTTCCATAATAGTTCTTCTTACTACACTTCCCCAATAGTTTCTAAATCCAATACCATCAGCTTCATGTTCGTCACGCTCTGTCATTAAAACCGCTTTTGTCTTCATATCTATCAGCGTAATCCAGATAGAGCCATAGCCTTTGCCACTTGCTTTTTTTATGCCTTCCATAATAAAAACTAATCCGATTCCTTCTTTCCCTGCTAAGTTTAAAGCATTTACGCAGTTTGCAATATCCGCTTCCTTGAGCCTTTTAAAATCCGATTTTTTTGATGAAAGGATATTTTTGGAATCAATTTTTGAATTGATTTCAGAAACCGCAGTAATATCAACATCTATATTATTATTTCTGTTGAAAGCTCTGCTAATGTCATAATTTTTACTGCTATGCTGCTCACTAACTACTAAATTATTTATATTTCCGTATAATCTGTCTACAATATCTGATGTATTGGCATCTGCATCTTTAATTACCAGGTTTTTTGAATAATCTATACCAAGGTAAGTCAACGGTGTGGCAGTGTTCTCAAAAAAATCTTTCAGCGTTTGCGAAAAAGAAGTTGTAACGCTTACCAAAAAAATAAACACTAAGCAAACTGTACGTTTCATAACCAACGGTTCTTAAAGTTTATTTATAAATATCTTCATTTTACATTCTGCAATAATTTCATCATTACATTTTATTTTACCAGATATTAATGTTACATCAAAAATCTGATTTTCTATAGTAATTTCAGTTATTAGTTCGTTACCGGTTTTTGGTAGCGAAAATATTTTGAGATTATTTACAGCGCCAATGTATCCAACCAAAACAGGTTTCTTTTCAGTTTTTGAAACGTAGCCTGCCCTTGCTGCTGCCGTTTGTGCGATATTTTCAACCAACCCCGGTTCTTTAAATATACCATTCTCCACAAAAATATTATCAGCCTTAATTGTAAACGCTGTGCTTGTTTCGGTTTCACTGAAAGATACTAATTTATCTATCATTACAAAAGGCGGCCTTTGCGGTATTAGTGATTGTATATTGTCAACTGATATCATATGCTTTTTTATTCCCAAAAGTTATAATAATTAAACCACTGCTCTGGATATTGTTTAACTTTTGCGGTCATACCGGCCGCATAATCTTTCAACATTTCATCTATTACTTTATCTTTTGTAAAAGCTGAATAATTTTTTATTTCGCTTGCGAAAAGATGATAATGCAATTTGCTTTCTTTTACTGCAAAAACAAACGAAACCGGCACTTTAAAAGTTGATGCCAAAAGAAACGGCCCCATAGGAAACCTGGCTTCATCACCTAAAAATTTCGTAGTTATTGTTTTGTTGCCAGCTAAAAATCTATCTGCGTGCATACAAACCAATTCATTTTTATTTAAAGCATCGCTTATAGCATAAATATGGCTTAAATCGTTTTTAATAATGATGATTTTCATATTACGCTTGCCGGTAACACCCTCAAGATATTCTTTTATCTGCTCATGCTCACCATCGTACATAACAATATTAATGGGCGTTTCCAATCGTTTAAACAGGTGGCCTGCAACATCCCAATTACCAATGTGTGCGCTTAATAAAATACCACCTTTTCCCTGCGAAGCAATGTGCCGGAGGTTCTCTTCTCCATCAAAATTAAAAGTAAAATTGTTTTTTATGCCCGACATTACCACTACTTTATCAATGATGCTCTGCCCAAGATAAAAATAGTTTTTGTAAAGTTTTGACATAGATGAAAACCAGCTGTAGCCAAGCTTGTGGCGATACAGCGAATAAATTTGCCGAGATGCTTTAAACGAAAAAAAGAAATAGTAAAGTACTACAAACCGCAGCATGAAGTAAGCTGGTAAAACACCAAAGGTTTTAAGTACCCATACAAAAATGCGGTATCCCAGGGGAGTGCCTTTGGATTTGCCTTGCCACGAAGACATTATGCCATTTCTTTTGAATTTACACGGGAGATTACATAGCTATAAAAATCCTGAAGAGTTGATATTCCTGTAAAGTCTTCTGGTTTTACCTTAAAAGCAAAATTACTTTCAATAACCACCACTAAATCAATATAATCAAGACTGTCTAAGCCAAGTGTATCTTTAAGGTTTGCATCCGGTACAAGCTTATCTGCGTCAACTTCAAATTCCTCAATCAGGAATTCGTGAATTTTATCTATTATCTGTTCGTTTGTCATAAGCATACATTAAATCAGTTTCCTGATGATGAGTGATGAGTTAGTTCCTCCAAAACCAAAGGAGTTGGACAAAAATACAACTATATCTTTTTCGATTGCAGTTTT
>JBBQPX010000060.1:0-11140 GCA_038216775.1 Chitinophagales bacterium | reverse complement strand
GTTTCTAAATCTTGTTTGCTATATAATCCTGTAACAGCTTTTAAATCCTGCCCCGGCCAATCAAACATGCTAGATTTACTGCCAGATGCAATCAGTAATTTATCAAAATTCATCTTGCTGCCATCTTCCAATTCCACAGTTTTTGCTTTTGTATCAACTTTCGTTACAATTCCTTTCTTTAATTGAATATTATTTTTTTGCCAGAAATTATTTTCATAAGGCTGAATATGCTCAAACTTCATGTGGCCCATATACACATACATTAATGCAGTACGTGAAAAAAAATAATCGGATTCTTTGGAGATGATAGTTATTTTCTTGTTGGATAGCTTTCTGATATGCCGTGCAGCCGTAACGCCGGCAATGCCATTTCCTATAATGATAATATGCTCCATGCAGTTTATTAATTAGCTGGTAAACTATTTGCCATTAAGGCTCCAATCGTAATTTTTATACTCAATTTTTGCAGCAGAATTTATTTTAGTATTGCTATACTTATTCAGGAAAGTAATAACGTTGCCAAAATCATCTTTATACCAATCAAATATTTTTGAAATTTTAATTGAGGCTGCACTGATATCATTTGCAGAAGAATTAATGAAATTTTTGGTGCGGCTATCCAATAGCGCATTTAGGTTAGCTTCTGTAAATGCTGCATTGTTCATTGGCGGACACGATTTTGCTGCGCAGTTCACGGCAAAATGAATTCTCGGTTCTTTGTACTGCGGCCTAATAATATCATTTTCAATATTATTAAGCGAATATTTTTTACCGCCAAGCTCTATCCATGCTACATCCCAAGGTTTTCCAGCATCTAAATCTGTAATGCTTTTAAGTGGATAGTTTTTTAGAATCGACTTAATTGTAAACGCATTGTAGGCGTTTATCCAATATGCTAATGATGCATCTTTACTCCAGGTTTTGTCTGGTATTTTTGCAGCAAGTGTTTTTAAATAATTATCGAATGTTGCTTCACCCTTCTTCAAGCCTTCGTAATTAACTTCTCCGGATGCAGATACATATTTTTTCAGCAGGTTATCAAAAACATCGTGAGAAAATGCAGCTTCAGTTTTTTCAGCAATTACCTGCTGTTGGGGATTTTCATCAACATTTTTATTTTGCTGCGGATTGTTACTACAGGCCGAAGAAAAAATAAAACTTGCCACAATGGTTATAAATTGAAAAGACATAGTAGGTTTGTTAAAATGGTTAACTCTAGAATTTATGACCAGGTTTTATCAGCTCGGGGTATTTACTTTGAAATCTTTTTATCCTTGGGATTGATTCAAACTGTACATAACCAACCTTAGGATTGTTAGCTACATAATTTTGATGATACCCTTCCGCATTCCAGAATTTTACAAACGGAACAATTTCAGCAGCAATAGGAGCTTTAAATTCACCAGATGCATTCAACTTAGTTTTATAATCTTCAGCTTCTTTCTTCTCGGTGGGGTTTGAGTAAAAAATAATCGAACGGTATTGCCTGCCGTTGTCGGGCCCCTGCCCGTTAACCTGTGTAGGATTTTGTGATGCGAAATAAACTTTTAGTAAAGTGTTATAACTAACCACCGTAGGGTCGTAATAAACTTCGATCGATTCTGCATGTCCTGTGCTTCCACTGCCAACTTCTTCGTAGGTAGGATTGGCTTCTTTGCCTCCAGCATACCCGGAAATTACTTCCTTTACGCCTTTCACACTTTCAAACACGGCCTCCACACACCAAAAACATCCACTGGCAAAATAAGCTTTGCTGTATTTTGATAAATCTTGCGGCACAGTTTCTGTAACCGGTTTCCCTATAGTTTTTGTTGATTCAGATTTTGAATTAACGCAAGAAATAGCAACTGCAGATAGAATTAAAGCCACTATTGAAGAACATATCTTTTTCATCATATAAAAATTTTGTATTCATATATACGTTCTATATGGCTAAAAAGTTCTAATTCGCAGTAGATTGTTACGTTAATAACCAAATTTTATGATTTTCACGCCAATTATCAGCATACAACTGGGTTAAACTGTCTTCTTAGGTGGTAAATCAAACGCTACAGCCTCATGCTCAAAATGACCTTTATGAGAACCATCGCAAAAAGGCTTATTTTGAGAAAGACCACATCGGCAGATGGATACAATTTCTCTCCCTTGCAAGTTATAAACGCCACCTTCTTTATCTACAATCTCAAAATCCCCTTCAACTTTAACGGAACCGTTGTTTAGTATTGTAAGTTTTGTAGTTGCCATAATAATTTTGTTTTTATTTAAAATTACCTGTTTACAAGCAAACAGTAATAAAATATTTTACTGGCACCATAGTAATAAGTTGTATCCTCTGCACTGTTTATGTAACTTTAGCTGCACAAAAAAGAAAAATATGAAATTAAAAATGAATTGGCCTATTGCAGCATTTGCAGTGATGTTGGTATTTACTGCTTGTAACTCCAATAATTCAAAAGCAGATGCTAAAGAAACCGCAGCCGATAGCAGCAGCAGCAATTTTAAAGTAGAAGCAGAATCCTTTGCTGATTTGCAATTACTTCGTTACCAGGTAGCGGGTTTTAACGCACTAACATTACAACAAAAACAACTGGCATATTATTTATCAGAAGCTGCGCTTTGTGGCCGCGATATTATTTACGACCAGAAAAGCAAATATGGTATAATGCTTCGCAAAACGCTGGAAACAGTTTACGGCACTTACAAAGGAGACAAAGCATCTGCCGATTGGAAAAAATTTGAAGACTACTGCGGCAGATTTTGGTTCAGCAATGGTTACCACCACCATTATAGCAACGACAAATTTATTCCGGAATGTTCTTTTGAGTATTTCGCCAGCCTTGTAAAAGGCAGCGACACCGCGGCATTTCCTAAAGAAGCAGGCGAAACTGTTGATGCATTTTTAACAAGAGTTAATCCACTTATTTACGATTTAAAAGTAGAGCCAAAACTGGTGGATCTAAGGTCAGGTATTGATAACATTGTAAACTCTTCGGTAAATTTTTATGAAGGCGTAACACAAAAAGAAGTGGAAGCGTTTTACGCAAAGTTTAATGGAACGGGCAACACACCTTCATGGGGGCTTAACAGCAAAACCATGAAAGAGAACGGGCAAGTGGTTGAAAAAGTTTGGAAGGTTGGCGGCATGTATTCTGCCTCTATTGAAAAAATGGTGAGCTGGATTGAAAAAGCAATTACTGTTGCAGAAAATGATAATCAAAAGAAAGCATTGGAACTTTTAGTTAAATATTATAAAAGCGGAGACCTCGCAGATTTTGATGCTTACAACATTGCATGGGTTGCAGATACCAGCAGCGTTATTGATATAACAAACGGTTTTATTGAAGTGTACATGGATCCAATTGGTAAAAAAGGAAGTTTTGAAACCGTGTTGTCTTTAAAAGATATGGAAGCAACAAAACGCATAAGCGCTATTTCGGCACAGGCTCAATGGTTTGAAGATAATTCACCACTGATGCCAGAACATAAAAAGAAAACGGTGAAAGGAATTACAGCAAAAGCCATCACTGCCATTATGGAAAGTGGAGATGCTGCGCCAAGTACACCTATCGGTATTAACCTGCCGAACTCTGAATGGATTCGTAAAGATTACGGTTCTAAGTCCGTTTCTTTAAGCAACATTATCAGCGCTTACAATATTGCTGGTGCAAAAGGTGGCGTGCTTGATGAGTTTGGATTGAACGATACCGTTAATGCAAGGATAAAAAAATGGGGCGCCCTTTCAGCCGACTTGCACACAGATATGCATGAATGTATCGGCCACGCATCAGGACAAATTAATCCTGGTATAGAGACGACAGATAAAACTTTGAAAAATTATGCATCGACATTAGAGGAAGCAAGAGCTGATTTAGTTGGCCTCTATTATATTATGGACCAGAAATTAATTGACATTGGGGTAATGCCAAACTTTGATGTAGCCAAAGCAGAGTACGATGGTTACATGATGAATGGCATGATGACACAACTTACACGTTTGAAACTGGGCGATAAGGTTGAAGAGGCACATATGCGCAACCGGCAGTTAAATGCTATGTGGTGTTACGAAAAAGGCAAAAAAGATAACGTGGTTGAATTTGTAAAAAAAGATGGTAAAACATACGTTCGCATTAACGATTACCAAAAGCTGCGTACTTTATTTGGTGAATTGCTTAGAGAAATACAACGCATTAAAAGTGAAGGTGATTTTGAAGCAGGCAAAAACCTGGTAGAAACTTATGGAGTTAAGGTGGACCCTGCACTTCACAAAGAAGTACTGGAGCGCTACCAAAAGCTTAATGTAAAGCCTTACCGCGGTTTTATTCAGCCTAAAATTGTACCAGTAATGGATGGAGAAAAAATTACTGACGTAAAGGTTGAATATCCGGAAAGCTTCTTTAAGCAGATGATGGATTTTGGAAAGAAGTATGCATTTTTACCGGTGAAAAATTAATTGGGACTGTTGCCCGACGAAAACTTCGTTGGATATAGATTTAATTTTGGAAAAGATTTTTTTGCCCGCAGAAACCGCTGAATTCGCTGAAAATAATCAGCTTTATTTGCGAAATCTGCGGGCATTTTATTTCATCTTTTTTCGCCTTCCCGGCTTCCCGGCCAAACAAAAAATCGCCGCAGGCGAAATAACTCCATTACTTAAAGTATCGTTAGCGAATACCTTTGCCGGTAAGGCTGAAAGACGTTTTACTCTTTTAAAAATAACTCCACGGTTGCGTTCTTTTTAAAGTTGCTGGACAAATGCACTTCATACCTTTTGGATTTTGTAGTAACAATCATGAGAGCAGTGCAAGGTGGTATTGTGCCCATACTTTCTGCCACAAGCCTCAAATGAACAAGCGGATTTACTTGTTTATTTAAGCTTACATAAAACGTTATCGGGGTGGTTGTAATCTTTTTATTTGCTACCCTTTGCACATCATCTTCATACACCGAAACATAATCCCCGTCTATCTCTGCATTGTCGTAAATATCTACCCTAATTGAATCTTTATCTTTTACATCAATTTCTAAAAGTGATTGTAGGTCCGTTTCTCTATTTTTTATAACTGGTGGTGTTACCGTTTTTATTTTTACATCCGGAATATCTTTTCTGATGGGAGCTTCAGGTTTTTCAGATATTACTTTGTCTCTTTTTATGGGGTTAACAGGCGGGATAGTTTTGTTTTTTACTTCCGACTTTTTTATCACTGGTTTTTTTACAGGTTGAGTTTTCTTTTTAGGCTCTTCAAACTTCTTACTTAGCTGTACTTGCACATTATCAGTGCATCCCGGTATGTTCGCAATCCATATGCCATCAAGTGTAAGGTAGCCTACCTCTTTCTTCAACTTCATCATATACATTCCCAGGCAGTTACCGTAAATACCAAGGTCAACTGCTATAGTTGATGCCTCAAAAAAAACAATCATAGAATCTTTTTCAAGATACCGCCCCTTCATTCTGTAATGCTCATACTTATTACCTGTATAATAGAGATGGGTGATGCCTGTAAATAAAGAATCTTTAAAATCAAATACTTCAATAACCAACCTGGGTGCACCCAAACCTGTAGTGCGACTAAGAAACATACCTTCCCATTTACCCGAGATATTGTTTTGAGAAAAAGAATGGTATGAAACAGCTAAAACAAACAGTAAAATCGAAAGGCGTTTCAAAATCATTGCAAAAAAATTTACCATTGGTATTGATAACAAATATAATTATACTTTTCAGGGAATCCCCTCCCAGTTCCCTCTCCTTTGGAGAGAGGTTGGGGTGAGGCTTTTATAACTCCCATTCCCACACTGTTCTGTAAACTCCATATTCTTCCACATATTTTAAAAACCCAAGAAAGAACGCATCGTTTCCCAGTGTGGCACTGTCGCCGATTACATACAGTTGTTCTTTGGCACGGGTTAGGGCTACATTCATGCGACGGTAATCTTTTAAAAAGCCAATTGTACCGTCATCGTTACTGCGTACTAAAGATAAAATAATAGTATGTTGTTCCTGCCCCTGAAAACTATCAATGGTGCTAATGCGCATTTCCTTTGGCAGCATTTCTTTTGCTGCCGCAACCTGTCCTGCATATGGTGAAATAAAAGCGGCCTGCATCGGTTCTATATTTTCTGTTTCAATAAGTTTGCTTATAAGTTGAAGTTCACCGTCATTTTTAAGACTCGTCCCATCTTGTCCATGTTCCTCATTAAACCCACTGCCGGCAGTATCTATAAAAGTGATATGCTGTGCCGTGCTTAAAAGTGCTTCGTCGGTTAATAATTTTCCTTCGTAAAAATATTGACTACTAAAACCTGCAATTGGGTTTCGCATACGGTACTGCGTATTCAGCAAAAAAACCGGCTTCATTGTTTTAGCAGCCGTTTCTAAAATAGACGTATTAAAGCCAAAGCGTGCAGCCTCATTACTTAATACTGTTGGTGGCAATTGCAAATGGTCGCCTGCTAAAATATATTTTTGAGCCAGCGGAAATACACACCAGGCAAGCGGTTCAATACATTGGCCAGCTTCATCCATAACAAGGCAGTTGAATTTTAAGTGCCGCAGATCAGCATCGTACAAGCCAATGGGCGTTCCCAAAATCACGTCTGCTTGCTCAAATAATTTTGCTTCGTTGTAAGCCTGTAGTTTTTTTATTTGTATGCGGATGTCTTTAACTTCTTTAAATAATAAGTTACGTTGCTCCCTTTCTTCTCTGCCAAAACTGCGCTTGTATTTCAAAGCCATCTTTCTAAATTCCTCTGCCCGTATTTTTAATTGTTTTATTTCTTTTTGTGTTGAACTGTTTTGCAATTTCCCTTCAGGCGTATGGGCAAAAACAAGTGCATCGGTTTTAGTGCTGTTACCAACACGCAAAACTGCCACGCTTTTTTCAATTAATCCTTTAGCAATATTATCTACCGCTGTATTGCTTGGCGCAGCTACAATAATTTTCTCTCCCTGTTTTATCAGTTGCAAAATACCCTCAATGAGTGTTGTTGTTTTTCCCGTGCCCGGCGGGCCGTGAATAATGAGCATTTCATTATTGGCAAGCATCGCTTTTACAGCAGTTTGCTGGCTTGAGTTTAAATCTTTATTGTAAAAGGAAACTGTTTGTTCTTCCGCATCACGCTCATTTTCTGCCACAGCCGCGGTGCCATGTATTTCCTCAAACAACCTGTATAAATCCTTATTTGCTTCCAGGTTATTCAGTGTTGTTTTCATAATGAAGGTTGTACGCTGGTCCGGTGCTAGTTTAATACCTACATTTTTGTCTTCAATCCAATCCGGAAAATCTGGTGCAAACAACCTGAACTCTCCGCTCCTGCCATCTAAATTCAACAGCACTCCCTTTACCGGTTCTTCACCCGTGCAAAAACATTCAATGGCTGCACCATCTTTAAATAAATTTATTTCTACCGGGTAGTTAAGCCTGAAACTTATTTCAGGATAATCGGCGTAGCCAAAATTTTTGCGGGTAACAGTAATTGGGTGCAGTGCCAAACCTTCTGCCTTTAACGATTTCAGGCTATGCTGTTGGTCTAAGCGATATCGTTGCACCTGTTCTTTTTCCTCTAACTCAATACAGGTAAGTAGGTTTTTTATTTGTGGATTTGTTACTGCCATGGCGTGAAATTAGGGTGGATGGGAGGAATAAAAAAACAAAGGCTAATCCTTGTTGTGCTACTCTATCAGCAAACCAGTTATGTGTAACTTTTTCATATTTTTTGATACTCGTCTTGTATTGTGCCAGCAATATATAAACGTAGGTATTTTGCATTTTACATGTATATTTATTATCCTTTTCTTTGTTCTTATCCGTTATTAAAACCATCTTCCACTTTAAATTGTTTTTAATCTTCGTCAGGCACTAAGTAAAAGTTAGTTAAATACAAAGCCCATAAATCATTTACATGAAAAGTTTTGGTCCCTAAATCTTATATCGCTTTTTAAATTTTACTTAGTATTTTTTAAATATTTATTCAACCATTTATCCTGCTCCCATAGCATGTGTAAAATATTTTCTTTAGCTGCATAACCATGCGCTTCAAAGGGCAACTGTACAAAACGTACGGTGCCGCCGTGGCCTTTTATAGCATTGTATAGTCGTTCGCTTTGTATGGGAAAAGTGCCGGGATTGTTATCGGCTTCGCCATGTATCATCAACAGCGGCGTTTTAATTTTGTCTGCATAGCTAAACGGGCTCATGTTAAAATAAATTTCTGGTGCCTGCCAGTAAGTACGCTCTTCATTCTGAAATCCAAATGGAGTAAGGGTGCGGTTGTAAGCACCGCTGCGGGCTATGCCCGCTTTAAACAGATTTGTATGAGCAAGTAGATTTGCAGTCATAAAAGCACCATAACTATGGCCACCAACAGCCACCCGGTTGCGGTCGCCAACACCCATATCGGCAATTTTGTTTATGGCAGCTTCAGCACTCCAGGTAAGTTGCTGCACAAAATTATCATTGGGTTGTTTATCACCTTCACCTACTATGGGAAAATCAGTATTATCCATGACGGCAAAACCCTGCGTTGCCCAAAAAATCATAGAGCCATAGCCCACTCGGGTAAATGTGTATTTGCTCCCACGCATTTGGGCAGCATCGGCAGCGCTCTTAAACTCACGTGGGTAGGCCCACATAATTACAGGCAAGGGGCCATCTTTTTTTACATCATAATCTTTTGGCAGATACAAGTCGGCAGAGAGGTCTACACCATCTTGTCGTTTGTAGGTAATTTTTTCCTTGCTGATACCACGCAAGCCAGGTTGCGGATCGGGAAAATTGGTGATGGCTTTGCTGCTGTTATTTTTAATATTATTTATGAAATAATTTGGCTGCTCTGTTTGCAATTGTCTATTCGTGATGATGGTGAGATTATTAAAATCAACAACATCAGTTACGCTTTCATAAAAGGGCACCTTACAGCGCCAAAGCACTTTTGTTTCTTTAGTGTTGGTATTGAAAGCATTTAAAAAAGGCATATCACCCTCGGGTGACGAACCTGCGCCACGCATAAGAAATTCAACTCCGTTAACAAGTTTGGGCACATTACGTCCATATTTATTTTTTGCTGTGATGGGCGAGCCGGGGTCGCCATACGCATCATCGGTGCTGCGTTCAAACAGAGTTTCTATTGCACCAGTGGCAGGGTTTAATTTGCTTAGCTTGCGCTTGTGCATTTTTTGTGAACCTTCAGTTACCAGATATAATTCGTTGGTAACATCTTGCAGGCTATATATGCGCATAGCAGTACGGGCAATTTGTTTGGGATTTGCAGTAAACGGTGCAGGAAGCAGATAGGCTGCATCGTGAAATGCCACGTTTGTTTTAATAAGTCCGCTGTCGAGCGGTTCAATCCAGCTGAGAGTGGCAGGTTCGTTGTCCAGCCAACTTATCTGCCGTGGCGCATCAAGCACATTGTCGAAACCGGTAGGTGCAAGTTCAGATGATGGCAGTTTAAGCAACAATTTTAGTGTTTTGCCATTATTGTCTGTGATGAGCATACTGCTGTTAAATCCACCTGCTGGAACCAAGTAAGAAAATGGCTTATCAATTCGCTCGGTTAAAAAATATTTTTTATCGGGAGAGGGTTCAATACTGGCATAAATGGCGGGGATACCTAGTTGGGTTTCTGTTCCATTTACGTTTTTTACCATTTGAGTGGTAGCATAAAATTCAAACAGCATTTCGTCGTAGGGATTTTTTATAAGATCCTGGTAAGTGCGGCTGGCAGCCACTTTACCTAGATTTTGTTGAACGACTGGTCCGCTTGGCGCCAATGGCTTTGGAGGTAGCTGGCTTAAAGGTTTATTTACCGCTTTGTAAAGAATAGTATTGTTATCTAGCCAATCAAAGGCACTACCCATTACAGTGTTTATTTGTGCCTTGTTTATTTTGCTTGCTTTTTTACTGGTGATATTGATAACATAGAGATCTACGCCTACGTTAGTTGTATTTGTAAAAGCTATTTTGTCTTCAACAGGACTCCATTGAAAATTACCAGCTTTTAAATTAGCCGGCAGACCTGCTATGGGTGTTTCTACTTCTGTTTTGATATTTTTTAATAACAACCCGGTTGTATAACCAGAGCGGCTCGGTGAAAAATTATTCGGGTTTATTCTTAATCCAGCGATCCTCAATTCAGGCTGGGCCAGCTCTTCCACAGAAGGCATACTGCTTCTTTCCATAATAAGCATCCAGGTACCCGTTTCGTCAATACTAACGCCTGGCGTGGGCCTTGCCATTACCAGATCGTTGATGACTTTGGGGGGTGTTTGATATTTAATGGCCTCTTGTGCAAATACCTTCAGGCAAGTGAAAGAAACAAACAGTAAGAACATCTTTTTCATATTGGTAATGTTTTATTAGGTATGGTTATTTTATAATTATGAGAATATCAAAAATAATTAAAATTAACGGTATTATTAAATGGCAGTAGTTGAATAAAAGACGGGAGCCTTATTAATTCATTAATAGTTGAGTATTACTTAACAAACACATAATTAAATGAACGACCCAACATTTTTTTTAAAATATTACAGAGGAACTAGTGATTTAAAAAAAGAAATTGCCTGAAGGCTTCGGGCATAATCTTTACTCAGCAAAAAGGTTATTGGCATTTCGTAATAGCAGCATTACTTTAAGGCTTAGTCCAATTTTCTTTTTAGGTCTAATTGAAATTACCGCATAAGACTATTTATATTCTATATTTCAGGTGGTATGTAAATAATGATTTAATACTACATCAGAATTATGGAAAATCAGATTTGAATGAATGATATTAACCCGCGCCATACAGGGAATACTGATTAAACTTAACAAACTGATTAAAAGATATCGTATGGTTATATTTTAGAAATGAAGATAAGCAACTGAGTAGTATATATTGATGTAACCTTTGAAGGGTATTTTAACGTTTGATATTGAGTTTATGGTAACACTATAAGAATACACTAGGAGTTGTGTTTATGCCCGTAACACTTTGGCAACGTGCTATTAGGTAACACGCCCGATATATAAAAAAAAAGCCCCCCGATAAATCGGAGGGCTTTTTTAAAAGAATATGGCAGCTACCTACTCTCCCGCATTGTTGTGCAGTACCATCGGCCATGAGGGGCTTAACTTCTCTGTTCGGTATGGGAAGAGGT
>JBBQPX010000059.1:0-11270 GCA_038216775.1 Chitinophagales bacterium | reverse complement strand
AGGTTAGTAAAACAGGCGGCCATTTGTCTGTTACTGTTGAAGATGATGGAAAAGGGTTTGATACTACAATATTGCGGCAATCAAAAGGAATTGGGTGGAGTAACATTCAAAATCGGGTTGAATTTTTGAAAGCAACTTTAGACATACAGTCGGATACTGCAAAAGGCACTTCTGTTCATATTGAACTCGATATCTAATTCAATAAACATGGCCATTAAATTATTTATTGTTGATGATCATTATATGGTGATAGAAGGTATTCATTCATTATTGCAAGATGAAAAGAATATTGTTTGGATGGGGCATGCTGGTAATGGGGATTCTTGTATGGCTTTTATAAAAAAACAATTACCCGATGTTATGCTGATGGATATAAGTATGCCGGGGATGAGTGGCATTGATTTGTGCAAATTGGTAAAGGAACAGTATCCATCGGTTTATATTATAGGTCTCAGTACTTTTAACCAGCAAAGCTTTATTCAGAAAATGATTGATAATGGGGCATCAGGTTATGTACTTAAAAACGCAACCCGTGAAGAATTGATTGAAGCCGTGGAAACTGTTGCTGCAGGCAAAACTTATTTGAGTGATGAAGTTGCTTCTACCTTAAGACAAAGTAACGATGCCGGATTGCCGGTTATTACTCGCCGTGAGAAGGAGGTACTAGAATTAATTGCTGATGGATTGACAAATAATGAAATTGCTGCCAAACTTTTTATAAGTGTATCAACTGTTGATACGCACCGAAAAAATCTATTAGCAAAATTTGAATCTAAAAATATTGCTTCATTAATAAAAACAGCGGTGCAAATGAATATAATCGGGTAGTACTAAAAAATCTTTTAGAAATCATCATACAATAAATATTTCTTTCTCTTTTCTTTAAAGGCATTTAATTCCGGTTCCCAGCTTTTTCTAATCTCCGCTTCTGTTTTCCCATCTTTTATTTGCTGCATTAAAACATCGTTCCCAGCCAGTTTATTGAAGAAATTATTTTTTAAAAAGAAGCTGTCCTTACCGGGGAATAATTTGTAGGCATCCAATAAATATTTCAATTGAATTTTATTATCAACCATTTTTAAAACCTTTTCATTTGTGCCGCTTAAATTCCAGCCATAACATTTTTGATAAAAGCATTTGCTATTTTTTGCACCTGCATTTGGTTTTGGCGTAAAACAGTATAAATTTTCAGGTAAAGAAGGGTGTCCAAAAATCTGAAATGGTTTATCAGTTCCTCGGCCTTCACTCAATACAGTACCTTCAAAAAAACAAGTTGATGGATAAAGATAAATACTCTGCATCTCTTTTAAATTAGGAGATGGCATCACTGGTAGTTGATACTTTGTGTTGTGGTCGTAATTTTTGCATTTAATAACCTGTACATGAAAAGGGGTATCAGCAGTAGGTTTGGTGCTGATGTTATATGCATTGATTGCGTTGGCTTCTTTTGACAGCATGTTTTCTCCTGCAAGCATTAAAGCGTATTCACCAATCGTCATTCCATAAACAATGGGTATGGGCTGCATGCCAACAAAACTTGAAAATTTCATATCCAACACCGGCCCATCTACATAAAAACCATTTGGGTTTGGCCGGTCTAAAATCAACAGTGGTTTATGATTTTCCAAAGCGGCTTCCAAATAATATTGTAAAGATGATATGTAAGTATAAAAACGAACGCCCACATCTTGTATATCAAAAATTAAAACATCAACGCCTTTAAAATCCTCGGCTGTTGGTTTTTTATGGTTGCCATATAAACTAACAACCGGTAATCCTGTTTTTTTATCTTTTGCATCGTCTATATGTTCGCCGGCATCTGCATCGCCCCTAAAACCATGCTCCGGACCAAAAATTTTAACCACTTTAATGCCACTGCTAATAAGCGTATCCACCAGATGCGTATTTTTTACCATGCTGGTTGGGTTGGCAAAAACTGCTACAGACTTGCCTTTAAGCATAGGCAAGTACACATTCATGCGTTCGGCACCAGTAATTACCTGGCTGTTGCTGCTTTGCTGGGCAATAGCTACACAACAGTTGAAAAGAATGGCGATGCAACAGTATTTTAACTTTATCATGCAGCTAATTTCCCAAAAACTTTTCATTTGGCGGCATTTATATGGTAAATTGCAGACGTTTTAACGAATCGCATCTTTTATTTTCTTTTTAAGTAATGTTTAAAAAAGAAAAAATGTACAAAAGTGCGACCCCACTAAAGCTCCATGGCTGCAGTACAGCCGGGTAAATAAAAATTTTAAAACGCCATAAAAACCCTTTGGGCAGCGGCAAAAATTAACATTATGAAACAGGTAAAAGAAGGTGACGTAGTAAAAGTACACTACACAGGTAAATTAACTAATGGCGAGCAATTTGATTCATCCGTTGGCAGAGAGCCATTGGAGTTTACGGTTGGTGCAGGACAAATGATTAAAGGATTTGATGCAGCAATGCCAGGGATGAATGTGGGAGATAAAAAGACCATTAATATTGCTCCTGAAGATGGTTATGGCCACAAAAGCGATGAGGCAATTATTGAATTTCCGAAAGAGAATGTGCCTGCCGATATGAAACTTGAGCCAGGTATGCCACTTACATTAAGCGACCAGGCTGGTAACCCTGTACCTGTTATTGTTGTAGAGGTTAAAGACGATATCATTATATTGGATGCTAATCATTTTCTTGCAGGTGAAGAACTGATTTTTGATATTGAGCTGGTGGAGATAGCCGAATAAGTTGTAAGTTTTAAGTAATAAGTTTTGAGCAGTTTGTTTTTAAGCAAACTGCTTTTTTTGTTTTATAAACTCTAATTTTACGAATCACTTAATACTTACAACTTATTACCTAATACTTTTGCATTATGATACAAATAAGCTCCGATAGCATTGCCGACCGTTTTATGCGTTATGTAAAAATTGATACGCAGAGTGATCCAACGAGCACCGCACATCCCACAACAGAAAAGCAAAAAGACTTAAGCAAAGTTTTGCAAAGAGAATTATTTGGTATGGGAATTACCGATGCAACTACCGATGAGTTTGGTTATGTGTATGCAACAATTCCGGCAAATAGCGATAAAAAAAATATACCTGTTATTTGTTTTTGTGCACATGTGGATACTGCGCCCGATTGCAGCGGAACAGGTGTAAAGCCAATACTGCATCGTTATTACGATGGTAATGATATTGTTTTGCCAGATGATACAACGCAGGTGTTGCGCATGAGCGATTCCCCTTATTTAAAAAATCATATCAACAACGGTATTATAACAACTAGTGGCACAACTTTACTTGGTGCAGATGATAAAAGTGGTGTCGCTGCCATTATGGAAGCAGCTTTATACTTTATACAAAACCCAGCAGTAAAACACGGCGATATTAAAATTTTATTTACGCCTGATGAAGAAGTAGGTCAGGGTACAGCTAAGGTTGATATGCAGAAGCTGGGTGCTCAATATGGTTATACTTTAGATGGCGGCGAAGCAGGAAGTTTGGAAGATGAAACTTTTAGTGCCGATGCTGCAGTGCTAACAATACATGGTGTTATTGTACATCCCGGATATGCAAAAGATAAGCTGGTAAACGCTTTAAAAGTGGCTGGCGCTGTTTTAGATGCTTTGCCAAAAAATGAATGGAGCCCCGAGACTACAGAAAAGAAGGAAGGTTTTGTGCATCCTACTGCTGTAAATGGCATTGCTGAAAAAGCCACCATACAATTTATTGTTAGAGATTTTACATTGGCTGGTTTGCAGCAACATCACGACAGGCTGAAGCAAATTGCTGAAGAAACAGTTGCTAAATTTCCGGGCGCTACAGTAGAGTATGCTGCGCAGGAACAATACCGCAACATGAAGGAAGTATTGGATACTTGTCCGCAGGTTGCCGCCTATGCTGAAGAGGCAATACAAAGAGCCGGACTAACTGTAAAGAAGGAAAGCATCCGTGGCGGAACTGATGGAAGTCGCTTTAGTTATATTGGAATGCCTTGTCCTAATATATTTACAGGTATGCAAAATATTCACAGCAAGTTAGAATGGATTGGTATAAAAGATATGGCCAAAGCTGCGGAAACTATTGTGCATGTAGCGATGATTTGGGAGGAGAAGAGTTAAGCTTACATTGATTTTCAGCGACTAATTTTGGTGGATAATTTTAACAGGGGTTAACTATTCAGTTATTTGTTTACCCCCGTTTACCTCATCTGTCTCCGCTTTTTTAATTTTTACTGCTTCCGCCTCTTGCACTTCACTATGGTGTATTTCGCTAATGTACTTTACTTTAAGTTCATCATAAAAAGAGTGCCTTGTAATAAAACCTGAAATTAAGTTAGCTGATAAAGCCGTAAGCATAATGTAGAAAATGATATCATGGCTATTGGTCATTTCTAATACCAGTATGGAAGAGGTAAATGGGCTTCGTGTTATGCCGGTCAAAAATCCCGTCATACCACATAAAATAACCAGATTGGTTTCTGATGGTGATAAATGTAATAAGCCAGATATAGCAGAGCCGATACTTGCACCAGCACTTAGTGCCGGTGCAAAAATTCCACCAGCAGCCCCAATTGAAAATGAAATGATGGTTCCAATAAATCGCAGAATTGGCACATGCCATTCCAGATATTTATGTTCAGTGAATAAAGTAGTAACCATTATATCTTTGCCAGATCCAAAAGTTCTGCTATCAATAAAAACAGCAAGCGCCGCCATCACTAAACCACAGACAATGACGTAAAAGAATTTCTGATAATTTTTTTTCAGTACCTGCTTTTTCTTAAAAATGTACAATATTATTTTGCCCATGCCACTACCGCCAACACCAGTAACTAAAGCAATGGGAATAATTGCCAATATTATTGTTCCGGGTATATCTTCAAGCCTTGGGTAGCCCAGATATAAATATGGCCCTAAAAAATATAGAGCTGATAAACCTGCAATGATTACGCCTGTGAGCAAAGCCGATTTAAAATAACTAAAATGCGTTTTGGTAAGCTCTTCTATAGCAAAAACAATACCTCCCAGCGGCGTATTAAATGCTGATGCCAGCCCTGCCGCCGCCCCGGTTACAATCATATTACGCTTAGAAACTTTCGGATACCACTCCGGCAGCAAGTCATTTATTTTTTTGAAGATGGTGGCAGAAATTTGAATGGTTGGTCCTTCACGCCCAACTATACCGCCACCAAAAACCATAACCAAACTGGATATTACTTTTACCAGCACAACCTTCAAACTTAGTAACCTGTTTACTTTATAATTATGTTTTGGATTTGATAATTCAATCGCTGCACTTACCTGTGGTATTCCGCTGCCACGGGCAAATTCTGCAAATTTTGTAACAACCCATAATGCCAGAAAAAAACACAGCGGGGTTATAATAAAAAATAGCCAGCTTGCATGCTGGTATATATAGTGGGTGCCAGACTCAGCCCACAAAAATAACTTAGCATAAAATACTGCAATAAAACCTGTAATAAAAGCCCCAACCCAAAAAGGTAGTGCATTTAGTAAATTATCTTTTACTCTTGAGTTGGAATCAAGCGCATCGTATTTTTCTTTAAGTACTTTTTTAATTTTAGAAATAAGGTTCATGCTTTTGCTCAATACAATTGCAGAGATATAACTGCGGTAAAAAAAATGAACGGATGGGAAATAATAATCCTGAAAATCCGGCTCTATTTAGTTGAGCAAATATAAGAAAGAACACAGGCATAGCCGACATAAATTATCAGAAGGATACTGTTTTTTGTTATTGATTGGCTAACGTAAGTAAAAATGATTTGAATTTTTTTAATTAGAATTCTACTAAAACTTACGCTCATATTTTACGTACCAGGTAGAGAATGCTTCCAGCTTTTCCAGATTCTTTTTATCGCTAACCCATTCTTTGTATGTGCTATCTCTGGATTGGCCAACGTATTGGCAAAAAGGCTCTGTAAATTTATTTTCGCTGATAGCGTAAAAATAATCAACATAAAAATTCCACCAGAAGCCTTTTTTATTGTTCTTGCTTTCTCCAAGAATTTTAAAAAGTGATTCTGTTTTTTCAATAAATAATTGCGATACTGATTTGCCTTTATTATCCTCATTTGCTTTTGATGATTCTAACAGCCCCAGCATTAAATCTGCAGTATAAAAATCGTCATCTTTTTTATCAGAAATAATAATAGTTGTGTTGTTATCTTGCTCTAGTTTTACTCCTTTTTTAAATTCGTCATCTAAAGCCTGCAGTGCAGCAACAGCTTTGCCACCAACGGGCTCAAGCAGTAAAAAATTGTATAATGCTAAAATAGCTTTAACACGGTTGCCTTGGTTTATCATGGAAAGTGCAAGCAAAAAATGGCTGTTGTTATGAGATGGATTAAGTTTTAAAGCTTTCTGCAAAGCATCATCAGTAGTTTTATAATCTTTTAAATTAAACGATGTAAGCGCAAGATTATAATAAAGCAAATAGTTACCCGTATAAGACTGTAAACCTTTTTTATAAATCTTTACAGCGTCTTTCGGTTTGCCCATAACATCCAGCGATGAGCCTTTTAAAATATAAGCCTGGTCAACGAAATCTATATTTACAGCAATAACATCGTTGCAATATTTTATGCAGTTATCGTAATCCTTCAGCGCAAAATATGATGATGCACATTCGTAATTTGCCCAGGGCGATTTTTTATCGATCTGCAATGCTTTCTTGTAAGATTCAATTGCTCCGGAATAGTTTTTTTTATCATGCATTTTAATTCCCTGTTCAATTAAATCTTTAACAGCTGCTATTTGTGCAAAAGAAACCTGCACAAAAAGACAGAGCATCAATAAAATGGAAAGATTTTTTTTCATATTGTACTTTCTTTGAAAAATTAAATTTGTTGTTTTTTCGCTTACAGTTTGCTTTCAAGTATTTTTCTGTATCTCTTTTTGAGTTTAAAATTATTGTCGGGATTGTCGCAATATGCTAGCAAAATTTTAGAAATATTTGAATCAACAACTAAAGGGTTTACGGCTGTAGCCTTGTTTTCAAGCGAATATTTAAGCATTGCTGCAATACCCAGGTTTAATAACTCCCGGTCGCTGCTAATATCTGTAACCAGTCCTTTTAAATAAAAGCTATAATCTTTTGCACCGGTCATCCATTCGGTTAAAAAAGAAATGGCACCTTTTCTGCCTTCGTTTGCATCATCATATTTTGTACTTAATAAAAAGTTTGCTGCAGATAAAACCAACGGTTCAGTTTCTTTGTAATCACTTGGCTTTTCAAGTTTAATATCCTTGTAAGGATAAGCAAGCTGCGAATACGAAGCAGCACTTATAAAACACAGTGCTAACGCTATTATAAATTTATTCATTTTGTTAATTATTACTTATGCAAAGGGATAAAATTACATAAGTTTTGTAATAACCAGAAAATACTTAGTATTTGAGTTTGGATTGATTTAAAAATATTTTTGCCTTCAACGATTTTTATAACACAATGGGTTTTTAATAACATTTGAACAACATTTACAATTAGTAAATTTACTTCTATCCAGGTAACATTATACTTCAATATTTCTTTAATTAATTACCTGGTTTAATACGCCCGTATTTTTTAATTTTTAAAACAATTGTTATGAATTACGATTACGAACAAACCGAATTTTCCAAATCAATGTTAGCAGGAGTTTTTGCCGGAATTACAGCCGTTGTATTAAGCCTGTTGTTTAATGCTTTCTTTAGGGGAACCATTGGCTTTCATCTTTCTGCTATTATTAATGTATCTACCATAATTTTTGCTCTTTTAATTATGGTAACTATAGCAGGGGTTGTGTTTTACTTTTTTCATCACTACATAAAAAAAGGCACTATTATTTTTCAAATCGTAAGTATTTTACTCACTGTTTTATTGCTTATTGGCACATCCTATGTGCAACGTTCGCCAAATGCTATGTTATCAGCAGAGTTTAGAGAACTGCTTACTGGTATTATAAGCATAACTGCGGTTTGCATTGTTTTTATCATTCCGTTTTTATACAAAACCAATTACGTGTAAACGCTACCGCATAGCAAGTATTTTATTCTTGGTTTATGATATGATTGTAACAGCCAATTACCTCTGCAAATAATATAATGCGGGTACACAAAAATATTATATCTTCATAGCCAAAATTAATTATCATGGAATTATTAAGAGATTATTGGTGGCTCCTTATTTTGCTGCTGGCGTTTTTTGGTTGCTTTGTAACTATTAACCAGGGCTTTATTGGTGTGGTAACCATGTTTGGTAAATACCGGCGAATTCTTAGGCCGGGATTGAATTTTAAAATTCCATTTCTGGAGCAGATTTTCAAAAAAGTAAGTATTCAAAACCGCTCCGTTGAGCTGGAGTTTCAGGCTGTAACAGTTGATCAGGCTAATGTTTATTTTAAATCGATGCTTTTGTACTCTGTTCAAAATGAGCAGGAAGAAACGATACAAAAAGTTGCTTTTAAATTTATTAGTGATAAAGATTTAATGCAGGCTTTAATTCGCACTGTAGAAGGTAGCATACGTGCTTTTGTATCTACAAAAAGACAGGCTGAAGTTTTAAACGTACGAAGAGACATTGTTGAAAATGTAAAAGAACAGGTTGATGTGGCTTTGGAAGGTTGGGGTTATCACTTACAGGATTTACAAATTAATGATATAACATTTGATGAAGCTATTATTACCAGTATGAGTAAGGTAGTGGCAAGTAATAATTTAAAAGCCGCTGCCGAAAATGAAGGACAGGCCTTGCTGATTACTAAAACCAAAGCTGCTGAAGCAGAAGGTAACGCTATAAAAATTGCTGCTGAAGCTGAAAGGTTAGCGGCTCAGTTAAGAGGTCAGGGTGTCGCATTATTCCGGGAGGAAGTGGCGAAGGGTATGAGCCAGGCTGCATCTGAAATGAAGCAGGCTAACCTTGATACCAATGTAATTTTGTTTAGTATGTGGGTGGAAGCAATTAAAAACTTTGCTGAATATGGTAAAGGCAATGTTATTTTCTTAGATGGTGGAAGTGATGGAATGGAAAAAACGATGAAACAGATTATGGCGATGCAGCAATTGGAATCAAAAAAATAGTTTAAATATTTTAATAAAAAAAAACCGGGCATGTCCCGGTTTTTTTTATTTTATACCTTTTATAGAGAAGATTAACATTTTGTTATGCAGCTATTGTAAATTTGTTTCGTTTCATTGCATAACCGAATAGTTTTTGGCACAATAATCGAATGGCTATTCTAATAAATTAAAACCGGCACTTCATGTTTAATATTTTGTTACAGATTGACAGTACAGTTGTAGCTACGTCAACCGCAGGAAAAGAATCTCTGTTTTCCTTATTGGTAAAGGGTGGCGTTTTAATGATACCGCTGGCTTTATTTTTCGCCATGGCAGTATTCTTCTTCATTGAGCGTTTACTGGCAATTCGTAAAGCAAGTAAAATTGAGGAAAATTTTATGAGCATCATTCGTGATCATATTATTACAGGTAATGTTTCTGCAGCAAGAAGTTTGGCAAAAAATACCGCACATCCTGTGGCAAAAATGATTGATAAAGGAATACAGCGAATTGGAAAACCCATAGATGCCATTGAGAAAAGTATGGATAATGTAGGTAAGCTGGAAATTTATAAAATGGAAAAGAACTTACCGGTACTTTCTGTAATAGCCCGTATTGCGCCACTGTTCGGCTTTGTGGGTACAATTATAGGGTTGGTAATGTTATTGAGGGAGTTTGCTGCGGCCACAAATCCTTCTATCACTGATATAGCCGATGCTATGTATGTGAAAATGATTACATCAGCTACAGGTTTAATAATTGGTATTCTATCTTATTTAGGATATGCCTATTTAGATACGCAGATTGATAAAACTGTAAATAAAATGGAAGTGGCTAAGAGTGACTTTATCGATATTTTACAAGAGCCAACAAAGTAAATATCCTTATCCCTTAAAGCGGGAAAGGACTGGTATACTTTTTAATTTTAAAACTATTAAATGCCCCTTTAGGGGATAGGGGAATGAGTTTAAGAAGCCGTTTAAGAGATAATCATAATGAAGTGGATGCAGGTCCGCTTAATGATGTATTGTTCATTTTATTGATGTTCTTTTTGTTGGTGTCAACATTGGCTAATCCTAATGTGGTTAAGGTTTCTAATCCTAAAGGCAAAAGCGATACAAAGGTTAGCCAGAATATTGTGGTTACCGTAACTAAAGATCAGACTGTTTTTATAGGAACCCGTCAAATTGATATGATGTATATAGATTCTCTACTAAAGCAGGAAGTAGAAAATAATAAAAAATATGTTGATACACCAACAGTGGTGCTTAATGTAGATACTGCAGCTTATTATGGGCAGGCTTTCAAAATTATGGAAGCTACAAAACGAGCCAAAGCTAAGCTGGCAGCTAATATTAAGCAGTAATTATAACCATTCTTTCTTTTTCGTACATATCTTTTTTTATCATCACTGTTTGATAATGCTGTCTAAAAAGTTCGGCTGTTTTATCTGCATAATCTTCATGTACTTCCAGGTATATTTTCCCATTTGGTAATAAATGCTCTCTTCCAAACTTTGCAATTTTTTCATAGAAAATCAAGGGTGCGTTATCAGGTACAAAAAGTGCCAACTCTGGCTCAAATTCAGTTACATTTTTATCCAATTTTGCTTTTTCATTTTGCGGTATATATGGCGGATTGCTGATTATCACATCAAACATAGAAAATGATGGCCATAACGATTCATCCAGAAAATCAATCTTACTAAAATTTACATGAGCATTGTGCAAGGCAGCATTTTCAGCAGCCAATGCAAGCGCATCTGTACTAATATCTATACTACTCACAACACTTGCGGGTAGATATTTTTTTATAATGATGGGTATACAGCCGCAGCCAGTGCCGATATCTAGAATCTTAGCGTCCGTCAATCTGGACTTTCTATCTTTTATCAATTGCTCAACCAGTTCCTCAGTTTCAGGCCGGGGAATTAATACACGTTTGTTTACTTTAAATTTAATATGATAAAACCATGCCTCACCCAATACATATTGAACCGGTTTGTGAGTTAGTAGCTCTTGCAGTGTTTTTTGAATTAACGCATTGGCAGTTTCTGTAATTTGCTTTTCAGGATTTTTTAAAATGTCAGTCCTTTTAAGCGATGCTGTTTTTTCAAAAACCCAATTTGTAATAACCGTGGCTTCACTAAGACTATAGATTTTTTGCAATTGTACAAGGAAATTCAGGTATAACTCTTTTATCGACATTTAAGCAAACA
>JBBQPX010000058.1:0-11288 GCA_038216775.1 Chitinophagales bacterium | reverse complement strand
ACCTTTTCGTATGAAAACAATTACGGTTGCAAATTCTGTTTCCTTACCTTTCACCTGGCTATCTGTGCCAATGCAAACTTTAAGTTGGTGTCCCATTTCTCTTTCCCGAAGAATGGCAGACCTTACCTCATCCTCAATAGGCTGATGTATTTTTTGTCCGTTTAGTTTTCTCCATTGTTGATGTTCTTTTTCCATAACCTTAATTTTTTGTTCGCCAGCTTTTGTTCCCTGGTTGAACGACATTGGCGACGCTCCGTTCTACATTTTTCCATTGGTCATCTTACTCACATTTTATTTTATTTGCGGTACCCCGTGGAATTGAACCACGATCTCCGGGATTTCACTCCGGTGCATATATCCATTCTGCCAAGGCACCAATTTGTTTGCTACAGATTTTTTGATTGATTCTTATTTCCTCACTTTCGAATTCATCTGTTTCAAACATTTTTTTAAAAGAGTCCTACGGAAGATTCGAACTTCCTTCTTTCGATTTGCAGTCGAATACATACGCCATGTCTGCCAGCAGGACAATTGCGGAGAGTATCCCGATAGCTATCGGGATGCACCGAATTAACGATGATGGCTTAGCAAACCATTACAATACCACTCTGTCAACTCTCCATTTTAATGCGGATGAAAAAAGATTCGAACTTTTAACCTTAAGCTTAACAAGCCTCTGCTCTGCCTTTGAGCTATTCATCCTTTTTGTTGGTTCGGTGAGACTCGAACTCACAACCCCCGAATTAAAAGTTCGGTGCATCTAAACCATTGAGCTACGAACCAGTTTTGTTGCGACTGACAGACTCGAACTGCCGACTATCATCTTGTAACGATGATTTTCTTCCACTGAATTAAGTCGCATTTTGTGATGACTGAAAGACTCGAACTTTCAACCTTTACGATATCAGCGTAGTGCTCTAAACCAATTGAGCTAAGCCATCATTGTTGCGGCCACAGGATTCGGACCTGTATCTACCGGCTGTCGCCTGTCCCGATTTTTATCGGGAAGACCGGTGTGTTACCATTACACTAAACCATAATTACTTTTGTTGGCTTAACAAGATTCGAACTTGTATCACTTCATTCGTAGTGAAGCATTCTTATCCGTTGAACTATAAGCCAGTTTCAGTGCGACTTTTGGATTTGAACCAAATACATTCACCTTATGTTTGCCTTTCAGAAAGAAAGGAAGATGACTATGTTGCCGATACACCAAGCCGCATTGGTTGTCTTCGGGGATCGAACCCTGTTCTTTGCATTCACAGTGCAGCGCTTTACCGAATAAGCTAAAGACAACTTGTTGTTTTCAATCTAGGTTTGCGGTTCGTATGAGAGTCGAACTCATAGCCTCTGATAGACAATCAGAAATGTTAGCCGTTACACTAACGAACCGTTATCGCTGCAACAATTATATTACAACTATGCATTCAAGAGTTTGTATAGAAGGCCAGACTCGAACTGACAACCTCATGATTCCAGATCACGAATTCTACCAATTGAAATACTTCTATATTTTTTCACTCAAAGAACTTTTAGAAAAAGGCTCCCCTGTTGCATCTCACAGGGGTAGCCAATTTTCCTCCTTTCTGCATATAATTTTTTCGGCACAAAAAAACCCGTTCGTTTTTGGCGACCGGGTTTTTGCTTACTGGAATGTATTACATTCCTTATAGTTTAAACCACGGTCGTATTTTATCATTTTTACTATCATTACCAATTGTTGTAAAACCTGCTACCAGCAACACATAGGTATCGCGTATGAGTATTGACGGTAACTCATTCCAAACCTGCCTGCCGACAGGCATGGTAGCAAATTGTTTATGTTGTAACTGTTGCATTTGTTTTTTTACTTTTGTTTTTTCTTGTCCATTGTTCCTTGTCTCTTGTTTCTTGTTTCTTAGATACCCGGTTTAATTTTATTGCATAAAAAAACCCCAACTTTTTGTCGGGGCTTATTTTGAATCAGTTTGTTTTGGTAAACTTTATGATGCAGCATAACATGCCCCGGTATTGCCATAATCCCCTTTCGGACTAAAACAATTCTTCGCCTCAATATGTAGTTGTATGCGTAACATGTTTTGTTGTTTATAATTTTGTTTTGCGTTGCAAAGATGAATTTATTTTTTTGATACTGCCAAATATTTTTTAAAAAATAATTTTGCAACTATATTTCATAAGCGCTGAAACACCAGTGAAATCAATAGTTTCAGAAGAACAAAAAATATTAATTGTTCCTCTTAAACAACACTTAAAAACTAAACAGATTTATTTTTTGTTGTTCGGGTGTGTTAAGCACAATATTTCCAGCACCGTGTTCATTAAAATTCTCAAGCCCGTTTTCTTTCAGTCTTTCAATTTTCTCTTTCATATCCTTTGCGAAAAAAGTAATGATAGGTTGCGAAAAATCTTTTGTCTGATGCAGGCCCACAACTGCCAAACCATCCGAAAGTATTGCCCATGGAGCAGGCGAAGCATATTTAGAAAGTGCTTTAAAACCCAGCTTCTCCCAAAATAAAATTGAAGCTTCTAAATCAGCAACCGGTTCTGCGAACTCCCCAAGTAAGCCACAAATTTTGTTTACATATTTTTCGGGGTTCATCCATTCCTGTTGAGGCATGGTTAACATGGTTGGACCGGGTGGCTGTTTAAACCCCTCAACAACACTCACTAAAGAGATATTCATTCCATCGGGCGATTGCATCAAATATTTTTTTACAAAATCATCCGCTTTCGGCTTTTCAATAAATTCAATTCCTGCAGTTTCCAACTCTGCTACAACTTTATCAATATCTGTTACATAATAAGTAAGCGCCTGATAAGGGATATCATTTTTGCGAAGCATAATCAACAAAGCACCATCAGAAATCTGTATCCACGGAAAAGGAAAATCGGCCTGCAATACTTCGCTGAAACCCAGTTTTTGCCAATAGGCAAGGGAGTTTGCAAGGTCTGGCGTTGTTATAGTGATTGCAGTTATTTCTCCTAGTTTTGGTTGTGGCAAATCTAATCCGTTCATAAGAATTTTAGTTTAGTATGTGTGTGTTAAGAAGCTAGAGTCAAACAAATAACTAAGGAACGGATTGGCTAAGTTAGTAAAGATTTTTATGTAGCGGACAGCGAATCTTTGGGCCGCATTGTCCCCGCCATGGCGGCGCTCACTTGTACCGCATACCTTGGGGAGCTTTTATCGAATTGAATATAAAATCTGCCTGTTCTTTAAAACAAACTTCCCTGCTGTCCCGGTCTTCTAAATAACTTTGTATTCAAACTCCATTCCTCCGCATTCATGTTGTATAGTTTACCGTATTTTTTATATTGCTGTGCCACCATTTCTGCAATGCTTCCTTCACCACGCATGCGCACACCATAGCGGGTATCGTTTACTTTTCCGTCGTGGCTTTGCTCAATTAAATGCCAAACCTTATCGGCGTGGTTAGGGAAATTTTTATACAGCCAATCGTGAAATAAAAATTTAATAGCACCATTCAGCCTGATGAAAGTGTACGCCGTAAAAGTTGCTCCATTATCTGCTGCGGCTTTCATAATGCGTTGCATTTCGTGTTCGTTCAATCCCGGTATCATCGGTCCCATCATAATACCCATGCGAACGCCGGCACTACTTAATTCATTAATCACTTTTAATTTCTGTTTGGCAGTAGTTGTGCGTGGCTCCATACTTCGCCGCAGGTCTTCGTTAAACGAGGTGATGGAAACCATGGCAGATACAATTCCTTTCTTCGCCATTTCCTGTAGTATGTCTTTGTCTTTTAAAATCCAGGAGTTTTTAGTTAGTATGCCAACCGGTTGATTAAATTCATTACACACTTCCAGCAAGCCTCTTGTTAAACGATACTTTTGTTCTGCAGGTTGATAGCAATCTGTGTTTCCGCTTAACATTATTGGTGTGGCATCCCATTTTGGGTGCATTAAAAATTTACGCAGCAGTTGCGGTGCATTTTTTTTGATAATTATCTTCTGCTCAAAATCCAGCCCGGCGCTGTAACCCCAATATTCATGCACATTGCGGGCATAGCAATAAATGCAGCCATGCTCACAACCGGCATACGGATTCATGCTGTAGCCCATGCCTACATCTTTACTTTCTACTTTGTTTACAATTGTTTTTGATTGCTGCTCGATGTATTGTGTTGGTATGTTGGATGCTTCCCAATCGTCGATAGATTCTACATGTTCTTTTGTTATTTCAGTTTTTAGGAACCGATTCGGTGTATTGAATTGTGCGCCACGGCCTTGAATATATTGCACAGATTCTTCTTGTGGTGCTGCGGATACTTTGTGGTGGTCTTGTTTTAACCCCTGTCTCCGCCCATCGGCGGGGAACTTAGATTCAGTCTCCATGATTTTTGCTTACTTCTTTTTAATGCCTGTTATCTATTTCCTTTATTGCTGTATGCTTTTTGCGATAATATCAAATTGTTGCGCCTAAGCTCCCCTTTAGGGGACAGGGGCTCGAAATAAATCCCCTTGTTTTGTAGCCACCGGTAAATTTTGAAATTCAAAACGCTTTGCAATCTGGTATTTTTTTTCGCCAAGTGGACGTTTTAATAATAACATACTATCTGCTATAAACCTCCCTGTAAAATGTTTGTGACTATATTCTAACCATCCTTGCTCATACTGCCAGGGTTTTAGCTTTCGTGCAATGGTTAAATGTGGCTCCAGCATAAAATGTGGCTTGTTATCATTGTCTAATTTCATCAACTGCTGTGTTTCGGTGCGGATGGTTTTTACCAGCCCCTGAATTGGCAATTTTGATGTTACATTTATGTAGATAGTATGTGCTGGAAAACTACCAAAATTTTTCAGTTCAACTTTTATAGGATGGTAACCCATGGCAACCACATTCAGCCGGTTAAGAATGCGTTCTTCCATCATTTCGTACTGTTGAAAATTTACCAACGTTATATATGGTTTTCCCCAGCGGGCATTTTCAGCCTTATATTTCTCGTAAAAACCTTGCTTAACGTCCATAATCTTGTTCCGCAGTTCTTCATGGGGATTAAGCACCAGCGAGTACTCATTTATTTTGTACCCAGGCAAGTGAGATACTACAGTTTCCATAATTAAAAATTAGCGTATAAAAAACTTGTTTCCCAATTATTTTAGTATAAATTTACTAAATAATTTGGTATTTAAAATTAATTTTTATGGAAGTGGAAAAGTTTTTTGGCAGCAGCTATAATGGCAGTAAAGGTTTTACCCAGCAAAATGTAGCTACGGCAAATGCCACAGGTTTTGGTGCTGCCGCTGATGATTATGCAGAACGGGGTATTGACCTGAACGAACAATTAATAAGAAATAAACCTGCTACTTTTTTTATGCGGGTGAGCGGGAACAGCATGATTAATGCAGGTATTTTTGATGGCGATATTGTGATTGTAGATAGAAGTCTTAAACCACAAAATGGCAAAATAGTAATTGCTGTTATTGATGGCGAAATGCTGATAAGGCGTTACGAAAAAACAATGAACAGCCTGCGTTTAGTTCCCGAAACTTCAAATTTATCAGCGATAGAAGTAAGTGAGTTTAGCGATTTTAAAATTTGGGGAGTGGTGAGTTGTGTTATTAGGCAGATCCCCTAGCCCCCTTAAGGGGGAATGGGACATCATGAATTAAACCACATTTTTTTAGGAATCGGGCTTATAAAATTCAAATCTGTTTGTGAATATCGAAAACGACATAAAATCTAAGTTTGCTAAAGTTGTCCCTCATTCTGAGCGGAGCCGAAGGGCAGGGGGCGGAGGGGGCATGAAAGCCATTATAGATTGCAACAGTTTTTATTGCTCCTGCGAGCGCTTATTCCGGCCAGAGCTGGATGATAAACCTGTTGTTGTACTTAGCAACAACGATGGCTGTATTATATCACGCAGTGATGAAGCAAAAAAGTTTGGCGTGGAAATGGCCGGACCATATTTTAAAGCAAAGCCTTTAATTGAAAAATATAATGTGGCTACTTTTTCCAGCAACTATAATTTGTATGGCGACCTTAGCTGGCGGGTAATGGAAACCTTACGGATGATTTTGGGAAAAGAGAACGTGGAAGTATATTCCGTGGATGAAGCATTTTTAAATTTAGATGAATTTGCAGAAAAAGATTTGCAGCAGGTTGCCATGAACATCAGGCAGACGGTTGAACTATGGACAGGCATTAAAGTGTCTGTGGGCGTGGCTCCTACCAAGGTTTTATCAAAAGTGGCTAATCATCTTGCCAAAAAAAATAAACTACAAACTGAATGTGTGGTGGTGTTGGATACCAAAGAAAAAATTACTAAAGCTTTGCAGGATACCCCCATTGGCGAAGTGTGGGGCGTTGGCAGGCAATACGCCCAAAAGCTGATAGATATGAATGCTGTTTTTACCGCTTACGACCTCACAAAAAAATCAGAAGAGTGGGCGCATAAAAATTTAGGTGGCGTTGTTGGTATTCGTCTGGTTAAAGAATTAAAAGGAGAATCAACCAGCGAAATGAATGAAGAATTGGTAGTAAAAAAGATGATTGCAACTACCAGGATGTTTGGCAACCCCGTAAAAAGTATCAACGATATTAAAGAGGCCATCGCAACATACACTTCGAGGGCGGCAGAAAAACTTCGGAGGCAGCAAAGTGCAGCAAGTATAGTGAGCGTTTTTGTAGTGCCTAAAGAGCAAAATTACAATACACATTTCAAGCATGGGCCGAGTATAGGCAGTTATGTAACCTTACCTGTTGCTACATCTGCCACCAACGAATTAATTAAACCTGCCGTAAAACTGGTTGATAAATTATACGAGCATGGCCGTATTTATAAAAAGGCAGGTGTTATGTTGAGTGGTATCGTGCCGGATACAACAATACAGGGAAATCTTTTTGTATCTGAAACTAAAAACAGCAACCGCTTTTTAATGAGCGTGCTAGATAATGTAAACTTTGCCATGCGGGATGATATAGTAAAATTCGCCGCTTCCGGCACAACGCGTGATTGGAAAATGCGCCAGGAATTAAGAAGCCCACGATACACATCGAGGTGGGAGGAATTATTTAAAGTGCGGTAGTCACTGCTGCAGGTTTGGTAAAATTTAAAATCCAGTTTCCCGGCCTTTACCGTCCACTTTTTAACTCACTCTGCAATAGCCTGTATAGCGTGTTAAGTTTCGCTGCTTACTATTGTAATATTCAAAGCAATAATTTTCAACGTCATTTTTTTTGCCTAGGCGGATAAATTTCTACAATCTAAGTTGATATGCCCTATTTTTTACATACCTGATATAACGCCGTATCTATAATCGGTTTCGCTTAAAAAAGTTAAGCCCTGTTTCAGTATAATTCCATCTCACTATTGACCAGTTTTTTGTGCAACAGTAAGCGTAGAATAACTACTATTTTCTAGGTCTATTTTAAAGTGTAGCTTAAGTAAGCTATGTATCTATAGGCTTAAAAGCCTGTGTAATTATAGAAATCGCTCTACCTACATATAGAATTTTTGCCAAATGCAGATTCTGCCATACTAACACGCAAAAATTTTCGTTTTAAATTAAACCATCCAATATTTTGGCACGATTTTAAAGCCAATTTTAAAAACAAAGATTATGAAAAAGCAAACCACCAACTTTAAGGCAACCATGCCAGATGAACTTAAGTTAAGCAGAAAAACTTTACCTGTTTCTAAAAAGCCTTCTTATATATATACTGAAGAAGATTTGGGAGAAGGCATTCTTGAAGTTGGCATTTCATGCTAAGTTAAAATTGAAGTTATCCTATATACAGTTCAAATGCATCCGCATTTTGATAGTAAATCTCCTTTTGAAATATACTAACTGAAAACAATTAATTTTGCCGCCACGGCCACAGGCCAGGCAAAATTTATGATTATAGAAAACAATAAAACCTGTGCAGTTATAGGCGCAGGCGTATCAGGCTTAGGTGCGGCCATTCGCATGCGAAACAAAGGTTACAAGGTAACTGTGTTTGAAGCAAATTCATTTCCTGGCGGAAAACTCTCAACAGAATCAAAAGATGGTTACAGGTTCGATATGGGACCATCGGTTTTTACAATGCCCCAATATGTTGATGAACTTTTTGAACTCTCCGGAAAAAATCCTCGTGAACATTTTAATTACATAGCCTTAGATCCCGTTTACAAATATTTTTTTGAAGACGGAACTTTTCTTAATGCTTATCACGGTAAAGAAAAGTTTGCCGAACAGCTTGCACTTAAAACAAAAGATAAGAAAGAAGACATCATAAATTATCTTGACAGAACAGAAACCATTTACAAACTGACTGACGAAGTTTTTCTAAAAAATTCTCTCCATCGCCTTAAAAACTTCTTTACCTGGCCGGTAGCAAAAGGAATTTTAAATTTTGGAAAAATTGGTGCTTTTGATACTATGAATGGCGCTAATCAAAAAGCATTTAAAGACTCAAGGCTTATAAAGATATTCAATCGATATGCTACGTATAATGGCTCCAGTCCTTATTTATCGCCTGCTACACTAAATGTAATTGCCCATGTGGAAATTGTAAAAGGTGCGTTTTACCCCAATGGTGGAATGTTCAGTATTACCTCAGCGCTTGTTAAGCTGGCAAAAGATATCGGTGTGGAATTTAAATTTTCTACGCCGGTAAAAGAAATATTGATAGAAAACAAAAAAGTAAAAGGCATAAGGACTAACAACGGAACAGAAAATTTTGATGTTGTTATCAGCAATATGGATGTTTATAATAGTTATAAAAAATTAATGCCTAACGTAAAACGGCCGGCTAAAACCTTAGATCAGGCAAAATCTAGCTCGGGTATTATTTTTTACTGGGGAATAAAAAAAGAATTTAAGGAGCTTGGTCTTCATAATATTCTTTTCAGCGAAAATTATGAGGAGGAATTCAATACCATTTTTGCTAAAAAAGCCATCTATCACGATCCAACAATTTATCTTAATATTACAAGCAAGCATACCCCAACAGATGCGCCTGCAGGCTGCGAAAACTGGTTTTCCTTTATTAATGTGCCTAACAACCAGGGGCAAAATTGGGATATGTTTATTACTGAAGCCCGTGAAAATATGATTCAGAAAATTAACCGCGTTTTAAAAACAGATATTCGTCCGCTTATTGAAAGCGAAATGGTTTTTGACCCAAGGGTTATTGAAGCCCGCACGTCCAGTGCGTTTGGTGCCATTTACGGCAACAGTTCAAATAATAAATTTGCCGCATTTCTGCGCCACGCAAACTTTTCAAAAGACATAAAAAATCTATATTTCTCCGGCGGCAGTGTTCACCCTGGCCCAAGTATTCCGCTATGTCTACTTTCAGCCAAAATAACAACCGATTTAATTAAATAGTATAGGGCGCAGGGCAGTGTAATTAGTTTAAATTTGCACAATTAATTTTTTAAATCAAACTAACATATCAAATACTTTCCTTTAATATTTTAAACTCCTTTTATAACTCCCCTTTAGGGGATGGGGGAATACTTATGATCAATCCGGTAATTATAGAAATACAACATTTGAAAAAGACATTTAAAAATGCCACAGAACCGGCAGTAAATGACATTTCTTTTTCTATAAACCGAAACGAAATTTTTGGTCTGCTTGGCCCAAACGGTGCCGGTAAAACGACTACCATTTCTATTCTTTGCGGGCTTTTTCCGCCAACCAGCGGTAAGGTTTTAATTGATGGAAAAGATTTGCATAACGAACTTCATACTATAAAGAACATTATCGGTATCGTTCCGCAGGATATTGCCTTATACCCAACATTATCAGCAAGAGAAAACCTTGCCTTTTACGGCAGTATGTACGGCGTACAGGGTAAAGATTTAAAAGAGAAAATTGACGAGTGGCTTGAAAAACTGGGTTTAAAAGATGCAGCTAAAAGAAAGGTATCTACTTACTCCGGCGGCATGAAACGCAGGGTAAACCTTATTGCCGGTGTGCTGCATAATCCTAAAGTTTTATTTTTAGATGAACCTACTGTTGGTGTAGATGTACAAAGCCGCAATGTAATTATTGAACATCTTGAAGAAATAAATAAAACCGGTACAACTATAATTTATACTTCTCACCACATGGACGAAGCTGAAAATTTTTGTACCCGTGTATCTATTATTGACCAGGGAAAAATTTTAACACAAGGCACTCCAAAGGAATTAATTGCCGGCGATGAAGGTGCAACAAACCTGGAGCAAGTATTCTTAAATTTAACCAACCGCAAATTGAGAGATTGATGATAACAAAACTATTGGCTACGGTTAAAAAAGAAACCTTACTTCTCCTGCGGGATAAGGTGGGCTTATCTATTTTATTCATTATGCCGATGGCGCTTATTTTTGTGATGACTTTAATACAGGATTCGGCATTTAAAACGATGAACGAAAAAGGTATTCCTGTTATTTTTGTTAACAACGATAAAGATTCTTTAGGGTTTCAGATTGAACAGGGTTTACGAAACAATGCGCTTACTGCTTTCAGCGACAGCATAAATGGAAAGCCTGCTACGGCGGAGCTTGCATTAAAATCTGTAAGTGAAGGCAAATTTTTAATCGGCATCATTATCCCGCAGGGAGCAACAAAAGCTATTCGTAAAAATGTAAGCGAACTGGTTAACGAAACTTTAAACGGGGATGATTCAGCGCAGCAAAAACTAGCTCAATTGCAAGACTCTGTTGAAATTACAATCATGATTGATCCGGTTGCAAAAAAATCTTTTTTAACTTCTATTACCAGCAGCCTGCGTGAATTTATTTCGGAAGTGAAAACAAAAATTATGTTTCAGACTTTTTCTGAACAGATTGCAGAAGTAATTCCTGATAAAAAAAATACACCAAAAAACTCTTATCAAAAATCACAAATTATCAGCTATAAAGAAGTTTATGCATCTAAAACCCAAGACAGTATTGTGCCGAATGCTGTGCAGCATAATGTACCTGCGTGGACCATTTTTGCCATGTTCTTTATAGCCATACCACTTTCGGGCAGTATATTAAAGGAAAAGACTGAAGGCAGTGTTTTTAGACTCCATACCATGCCAACGCCCTATTTATTATTGGTAAATGGCAAAATAATAGTGTATGTACTGGTATGTTTAATACAATTTGCATTAATGCTTTCCGTTGGATTATATTTTTTACCCATGCTTGGGTTACCCGTGCTGGCGTTAGGTCATAGCATAATTGGCATATTTTTACTAACGCTTGCCACAGCTTTTGCGGCTACCGGTTAGTGTGTAATGGTTGGTACATTAGCCAGCACAGAACATCAGGCTGCAATATTGGGCTCACTTTCCATAC
>JBBQPX010000057.1:0-11360 GCA_038216775.1 Chitinophagales bacterium | reverse complement strand
GCAAATGCGAAGTTGAAAAAAGCTGTAAAAGCTGCGACGCAAAGATACCAAACCAACTATTGCAGAAATTGCTCCGCAAGTTTAAAAGTTCGCCGGCAATATCAATATCACATGCTGATACTTCAATGCAGAGGCTTAATTCATTTTGTTCGGCTAATTTTTTTAAAGCATCGAAAACATTATTGCTTTGCCAAGGTATGGATTTGAAAGCTGATTGTTGAAAGCATTTGCGCTGTAACCCAATAATGTAGACACCGCCATCTTTAGACGGTGCAAGTATGAGGTTGTTATTATTTAATTTTTTTGCAACGCCCTTAAATTGATTGCAGTTCACTGCCGGAGAATCTGTACCCGTGATAATTAGATTTTCAAATCCGGCTGCAAAACCCATTTCAACTGCATGAGTAATTCGTTCTGCAAAATTTTCGCCTTTTTGTTTATCGGTAAAAAATTGAATTACTGGCAAGCCGGTTTTGTGCGCCTCGGCAACAGTATGCTCAATAAGTTTATCTGCAAGAGCAATTCCTTTTGCTTTACCAAAAACCTGAATAAAATTTTTATTTAGGGCCTCTTCCTCGGCATACCTAGAAAATATAAGAATGGCTGTTCCTTTATTTTGGGCTTTTATGGTAGCAGTTTTGGAGATGATATTTTGTTTACACTTGTTTACGAAAAAAAAAGATGTCTGGATTTTTTTTAGATGAGATTATTTTAATGATTAAGCAACAGCACCGCCGCAACTACTTCCTGCGCCTGCAGTACAGCCAAAACAATGTTGATTAACTACAATGTCGCGTCGTATAAGTGCATCGCCATTAAAATTGCTGATGTGTTTGCTACTGCAATCCACCTTTAATTCCAGCATCTGGTTAAAATCGCAATCATAAATGTATCCGTCCCAACCAATAGATAGTGTATTGCGGCACATTACGTTTGCTGCTGCCGTAGGGTTGAATGCGGCTAATAATTTCTCCATGTATTTTTCGTAGTTGCCACTCTGCAGCAAATAATCTAAAAAGCGACTTACGGGCAGATTTGTAATGGCAAATAATGCATGGAAAGAGATACCAAAATCTTTTTTCAGCGACTCTTTAAATTCTTTTTCTAATGCATCTTGTGATGGAGGAAGAAATGCACCTGCCGGATTGTAAACAAGATTTAAAGTTAAATCGCTTCCTTCTAAGCCATAACCAACGGCATTAAGCATTTGTAATGCTTTTATACTGTCTTCAAAAACACCATCTCCCCGTTGCTTATCTGTTCTGTCTTTTGAATAAAAGGGAAGTGATGATGCGATTTCTATATTGTGTTTTTTGTAAAACTCCGGAAGGTCATAATATTTTTTATTAGCCCTGATGATGGTAAGGTTACAGCGAACGATGATTTTTATATCGTTGTTTATTTTTTTTATTTCTTCAACAAACCATCTAAAATCAGGGTTCATTTCCGGTGCTCCACCTGTTAAATCAACAGTAGTGAAAGATGTGTTTGCTTTCAGTACATCCAGGCATTGCTGCATGGTTTCCCGAGTCATTATTTCTTTACGGTCTGGTCCTGCATCAACATGGCAATGTTTACAAACCTGGTTACACATTTTGCCAACATTTATTTGAAAAACTTCCAGTGCCGTTGGTTTTAAAGGATACAAACCCAAGGTTTCCAGCTTTTGCTGAAACGGAACCAAATTGAACGCATCATCATGATTGGCGCCGTGCTCCAGAATCTCAAGTTGTTCATGCGAATCTGCTAAAATACTTCCTGTTGCTTTTAATGATTTCATATTTACCCCAAACCCCTAAAGGGGCTTTGTACAAATCTGTTAAAAAATCATGTAGTTGAGTTAATGACAGAAATAGATTGTTATAAAAATGTGTTCCTTTTGATATAATTACTGATTGAATTTACTTGTGCTATCTGCATCCCAGTTCCCCCTTCAGGGGGCGGAGGGGGTTTTACATCGCAATTTCCTTAACCTTGTTCATCATCTGCACTCCATGTACTAATGCAGCACCGCCTTTTATTGCAGCTGCCACATGCACAGCTTCCATCATCTGTGCTTCACTATAACCTTTTTCGTAGGCATCGCTGCTGTATGCATCTATGCAATAAGGGCACTGCACTGCATGCGCCACGGCCAATGCAATCAAAGATTTTTCTTTGGCAGTTAAGGCGCTGTCTGCAAACACAGTTCCGTACCAATCAAAAAATTTATCGCCAAGTTCCTTTTGATATTCGCCAATTTTTCCAAATTTGCCTAAGTCAGCTGCGTTATAATAGTGATTGCTCATGATTTTATGATTTATAATTGTTCAAATATAGTGTCCAGTCGTATTTTTTAAATTGTATTGAAGGGTTAACATCCTTTGCCAGTATTTGTTTGCTTATTAAAAGTTCAATTATTTTTTTCTTGCCGCCAAAATCTCTACGAAACCAACTCAACAGTGCAGGCAACATTAGAATATTAGTTTTTTTATTGTATTCTGCTTCAGCTGTTAAAAAAGCCGTTGTGGCCACATCTAACTGCGTATTAATGCTTTCAGGATTGTAAAATGCAATTGGGGGGCAACTTTTAGCACCGCAATTTAATGCAAAATGGATGCGGTAATCAAGTTTATTTACCCTTAAATCTTTTTCTATTTTGCCAGGGAATAATTTGGAGAGATAGCCGAGGCTCCATTTTATTTTACTACGGCGCAAAATATCATGTTCAATATCATCAAGACTGAAGGTTTTGCCTGCAACGATTATATTATGAGCTTTAAAGAATTTATTACGGCTTTTATATTGTTCAGGATTTTTGTGCAACGATGCGTTTGTGTACGCATTGTAAAGATTTATCCAGAATGCTTTTTTATCGTCATCGTTTTTTAAATCGCTAATTATTTTATTATACTCTAAATCTTTTAAACGTTTTATGTAATCGTCAACATTTTCGTTTGTTTTGGCTGCGTACATAAACTCTTGCGATAATTTTACAAGCGCATTATTACTTTCGTTATACATCATTGTAGGCGCAGATTTGGTTTGAGCTTTTATTTCTGTAGCAACTTCTGTAGCAATTTTATTAACGTTTTTACCAGCTTCAATAAATCTGCCTATCATTGCCTCGGTTAAATCAGCCGCATTTGTAATTGAAATTACTTTTAAATTTTTATCTAACACCACGGTGTATGGGTAAGATGGCGGCTGAAAGGCTTTCGTAAAACTATTATCCTCATCAACAATCAGCGGAAATGCAAAAGGCTGATGGCTTGCGATAAATTTTGCCAATTTGCTTTCTGCTTCCGTTGATACCAGCAAAACGCTTATATCATTCTTGAATTTGGTTGTAAAATTAGCTAATTCGGGCAGCGCTTTTATGCAGGGCGCACACCATGTGCCAAAAAAATCTATAATAGTAACCTCACTTTGTAATTTTTTTAAATTTGTGTTTGCAGTAACGGAATTGAGAACTTTTGAAATCTGCAAATCAGGTACATCATCCCCTGTTTTATAAAAAGATTGTGCGTTGGCCAAGCTGGCGAAAAATAAAAATATAGGTAATAGAAATCTCATTTTTTAGTAGGGGTAAAGCTTTTATATTTGAATCTACGTAATTTCACACAAAACGGTTTACTAATGATGTATTCATACGATGATGTAAGAAAATGTGCTCACTTCTTAAAATCCAGTGGTGTTGATATCCCTTTAATTGGCGTAGTGCTCGGTACTGGATTGGGAGCACTAGTTAATAGTATTGACGTAGAAAAAACAATTCCTTACAGTGATATTGCTGAATTTCCTGAAGCTACGGTTGAGTTTCATAAAGGCAATCTTATTTATGGAACGATAGGAGGCAAGCATGTGCTTGTAATGCAGGGCAGGTTTCATTATTACGAAGGCTATAGTATGCAGCAAGTTACATTTCCTATAAGAGTTATGAAGGAACTGGGCGTTAAATATTTACTGTTGAGTAACGCAGCAGGAGGCATGAACCCAGATTATAAAAAAGGTGATTTAGTAATTCTTAAAGACCATATTAATGAGCAGCCGGAAAATCCTTTGCGTGGTTTAAACGACCCCGCTTTTGGAAATCGTTTTGTTGATATGTGCCGTCCATACAACGAAGAGTTGAATAATAAATTAAAAGTGGCTGCAAAAAAAATATCGGTAAATATTAACGAAGGAGTTTATGTTGCCGTTGCCGGTCCGAATTTGGAAACCCGTGCCGAGTACAGGCATTTACGTGGTATGGGAGCTGATATGGTTGGTATGAGTACAGTGCCTGAAGTTATTGTAGCAAACCATATTGCACTGCCTTGTGCTGCCGTTAGTGTAATCACCGATGAGTGCGACCCTGATAATTTACAGCCGGTTAATATTGCAGAAATAATTGCAGTTGCAGGAACTGCGGATGAAAAATTGAGTAAGATTTTTGTTGAGGTAATAATAGGTTTAGTTTAACTGCGGGTCAATTGGGTAGTTAATCATCATTTCGTATTTGCCACCCAGTTCTTTAAGACTGTCTCGCCATATTTCATTATCGGCTGTTGAAAAAACCAATTTTCTATTGGCGGAAACAGTCAGCCAACTTTTTTCTTTTAGCTCGCCATCAAGCTGCCCATCGCCCCAGCCGCTGTATCCTATAAAAAATTTTATTTTAGCCAGGTCGATTTCCCCGTTCTTTATTAATGCGGTTACTGTTTCAAAATTTCCACCCCAATAAATGTCATCGTTTACCCTAACTGAATCGGGTATTAAATCCGGGTACTCGTGCAGAAAATGAATCGAATCCATTTGCACAGGCCCACCGCAATACACCGGTAAGGTAAAGCCTTCAAAATCGGCAATCAATTCATCCAGCGTTTTTTCGTACTGCTTATTTAAAACAAAGCCAAAGGTTCCCTGTTGTTGATGCTCGCACAAAAGCACAACCGTTCGCAAAAAATTCGGGTCCTTTAAAAAAGGGTCTGCAATTAATAATATGCCTGCTGCTGGTTCAATCATGTTTCTAAAATAATATTTAATTATAAAAAAACGGTACTTCCATTGTTTTTTATTTCAAAGACCTAAACCTCAGTTAAATTTAAAGTTTGAAGGTTTTAAATTATATTAGAGGCTTATACTGAATTACCTTTACAGTAATGAAGAGAATTTTTCCTATTATAACGATACTCATACTGCTTTCGCTATTTGGACTTATCTTTTTCCAGATTTTATGGATAAAAAGCGCTAAGGAAACAAAAGACAAGCAGGTAAAAGATAATATTGTACGTGCTGTTAACTATGCAGCAACGCTGCTTACACAGGAAAAAAATTCTTTAATGCCGCTTCCCCGCAAAAGCGATATGCTTTTTCCCGGCGATAAATTGCAAATGCAGTATTTTAAACCATCAGTAATAAAACGTTTCTCAAAAGATGAGATTTCTGATGTGATAAAAATGGGGTTTAATAAAAACAACCTGCAGAATGTTCCTTTCGAATTTAACATCAGAGTTAACTCCATTAATGGCGATCAGGTGTTCAGTGATAATTTTTTTAAATACTATGCTGATTCTGTAAATAGTTTAAATGTAGTTTACGCCCTTGAGCCTGCCAGCGGTACAACCTTCGAAAATCTTGTTAGCGAAGAATTACTTTCTGTAATTGTACCCAATCAGCAAAGTCTTATTTGGCGGGAAGTTATCTGGTTTATTGTAGGGTCAATTTTGTTTACACTTATCATAACAACAGCGTTTTTTATAACTATCCGGACTTTATTAAAACAGAAAAAACTTAGCGAAATAAAGTCTGATTTTATTAATAACATGACGCATGAATTTAAAACGCCACTGGCAACAATTTCGCTTGCAGTAGATGCTTTAAAGAATGATAAAGTAACAGGCAACAAAGAAAAAACCGATTACTTTACCGGCATTATTAAAGAAGAAAATAAGCGCATGAATAAGCAGGTTGAAACCATACTGCAAGCCGCTTTGCTGGATAAGCAGGAAGTGCAGTTGAATCTAAAAAGATTGCTGGCGCACGATTTAATCATCAGCGCATTAAACAATATTAATTTACAGGTAGAAGAAAAAGGCGGGAAAATTGATGTTGAACTGGATGCTGAAAATGATTTGATTTTGGCTGATGAAGTACACTTTACAAACCTCATAAATAACCTGCTAGATAATGCAGTAAAATACTCCAAAGAAGACCTGCACATTAAGTTAAGCACCAAAAACAGTGGCAATAATCTCAAAATAAAAATTGAAGATAATGGCATTGGCATGAACAAAGAAACACTGCACCGAATTTTTGAAAAATTCTACCGTGCCCACACTGGAAACGTGCATAACGTAAAAGGTTTTGGCCTTGGGTTGAGTTACGTAAAAACCATGGTGGATGCGCATCACGGGCATATTAAGGCAGAGAGTGTTTTGGGGAAGGGCAGTACTTTTTGTATTACTATTCCGTTGCCAAAATAATTTTGAGGCTAACCTTCAGTAAAATTCATCCACGTAAATATTTTAGTATTTGGCAGTTTTCTGTATTGCTATAATATGTCTGGCAAATTAGCAACGTCAGAAATATCCGTAAAATATTGGGCTTTGTTTTCAAGTAAAGGTTCTTGAAATCTTTATTGAAAATGGCAAAATTCTTGAGATTAAATTCCGCTATTCACAGTCTATCCACAGCAATCCACATTCAATTCACATCAAATACCCCCTTTTTACCCTTTATAACCATACTGAATGCACACTACAGGCTTGTGGATAAAAATCTTTACCCAAAATTTGTCTTTAAAGTGGGAAAAAGTGTTATTTTGTGGGAGTGAGTGTTATTTAATATATAAAATGCCCCAAAAATGATAGGTTTCCTCGGTGAATATGAGGCCACTTTAGATGCTAAAGGGCGCTTCCTTCTACCAGTAGGCTTTAAAAAGCAACTGCCGGAAGAGGGTGCTACGCATTTTATCATTAACCGGGGTTTTGAAAAATGCCTCACGCTATATCCGCAACAAAGCTGGGATCCTATTTTTTCTGAAATCAGCAAACTGAATGATTTTGACCCTAAGGTAAGAGAATTCAGGCGGTATTTTTTAAATGGTGCTACGCAACTTGAGCTGGATAATGCGGGAAGATTATTGTTGCCAAAAAACCTAACCGAACATGCAGGGCTTGATAAAGAAATAGTGTTGGTGTCGGCGGTTAACAAAATTGAGATTTGGGATAAAAATAAGTATAAACAGTTCTTTGAAACTTTTACACCACAATCATTTAGTGATTTGGCAAATGAAGTGATGAATAAGAAGGAAGTGATTTAGGAAACCTACCTGCCGAAAGACAGGTTGTAATCAGTAATGGAATGAGTAACAAAAAGCAAGACATACCAATTACAAATTCCCAACCTTCTGCTTATCACACGCCAGTTTTGCTACATGAATGTATTGATGGTTTGCACATTAATCCTGAAGGGATTTATGTTGATTGCACATTTGGGGGTGGAGGACATAGCAGTGAGATTTTAGAGCATTTAAATGAAAATGGAAAGCTGGTTGTTTTTGACCAGGATGAAGATGCAAAAAAGAATGTACCCGAAGATGAACGTGTAATTTTTGTACAACAAAATTTTCGCTACTTGCAAAAATTTTTACGATTGCATAAAATAACCAAAGTTGATGGCATGCTTGCAGACCTTGGCGTATCAAGCCACCAGTTTGACGAAGCTGGTCGTGGATTTTCCATTCGTTTTGATGCTGCATTAGATATGCGCATGGACCAGCGGCAATCAATAACAGCGGCTGATGTGCTCAAAAATTTTACAGAACAGCAGTTGCATAAAATGTTTGAAATGTATGGGGAAGTAACCAACTCCAAAACATTGGCAAAAACGATTGTTGAGCAAAGAGCAATTGCTCCCATCCGAACCATTAACGAATTTAAAAATGCTGTTCATGCTATAGTGAAAGGTAATCCTCAAAAATATTTTGCACAGGTTTTTCAGGCATTACGGATTGAAGTTAATGATGAGCTCGGCGCATTAAAAGCGTTGCTCGAACAAACGGCAACTGTTTTAAAACCTGGTGGCAGGGTAGCAATCATAACTTTTCATTCTCTTGAAGATAGAATTGTAAAAAACTTTTTTAGGGATGGAACTTTTGAAGATACAGCCATTGATGATATTTATGGTCATCGTTTTAAATCGCCATTTAAAGTAATTACTAAAAAACCGGTCACAGCAAATGAAAAAGAATTAAAGGAAAACAACCGCTCACGTAGTGCAAAATTAAGAGTAGCGGAAATGAGATAAAAGTTAAAAAAGTAAGAGATGATCTTCTCCATTTCCTCCCCTTTCGGGGGAGATAGAGGGGGCGAAAGTAGAAGTTTTAAAAAGATAAGACAGCAATAAAATGCCGGAACAAGAAAAAGAAATAAGAGAGCAAACAGTAGCGAGTCAAAAAATTGATTGGAAAAAATTTATGAGCCATAAATGGGTCGTTAGAAATATCCCTTTCTTTTTGTTTTTAACTGTGCTGGCGGTGCTTTACATATATAATGGTCATTACACAGATAAGCTGGTTTTAAAAATTAATACAACCGAAAAGGAAATTAAAGAACTGGAATACGAATACAAAACAGTGAAGAGCGATGTGATTTTTAGAAGTAAGGCAAGTGAGTTAATAAAAGCGGTAGAGCCGCTAGGCTTAAAGGAATTAACATCGCCGCCGGTGTTGCTGGAAGCATTACCCAAGACAACTAATAAGTAGAAGATTAGGAAAAGAAAAACAGAAACAGAAATAGAAGATTTATATAATGAACAAACAAACAAAAATAAAATTGGTCTCCTCCGTTTCCTCCCCCTTTGGGGGAGATAGAGGGGGCTTGGGCTGTTTATAATGGATATAAAAAAAGACATACTATGGCGGGTTTACCTCAGTTTTCTGGGGGTAGTAATCTTGGGGCTTATCGTTGTTGGTAAGGCTTTTTATATTCAGCGTGTGCAAGGTGATTTCTGGACGGATATGGATAGCAGTATGCACTTAAAATACCGCCCTATTGATGCTGAACGTGGTACAATTTACAGTGAAGATGGAAATATGTTAAGTACATCTGTTCCTGTGTTTGATGTATATATTGATTTTGCTGCAGAAGGATTAAGGGAAAAAGACGGAAAGCGTTTTAAAGATTATTCGGATAGTTTAAGTGTTTGCCTGGCAAATCTTTTTAACGATAAATCATCAGCTGCATATTTAAAAGAAATGCAGCTTGCTTATAAAAATAAGGACAGGTACTACTTACTTAAAAAGAAAATATCCTTCACAGATTACCAGGAGCTGCGTGATTTCCCTTTGGTAAGGCTGGGTAGAAATAAAAGCGGGTTTATAATAACTGCGAAAGATAAAAGAATAAATCCTTACGTTTTATTGGCGAACCGTACCATTGGTCTTTCTAGAGATAATGCTGCAAACGTAGGGTTGGAGCAGCGTTACGATAGTTTACTCAAAGGCAAAACCGGTCAGCAATTAGTTAGGTATATGGCAGGATCTTATATGCCTGTTGATGGTGGTGATGTAGATCCTGAAAATGGCAAAGATATTATTTCTACCCTCGATACATATATTCAGGATGTTACCGAATCTGCCTTAATGAAAATGATGGTTGGTAATAATTCCATGCATGGCACTGCGATTGTAATGGAAACGGCAACCGGTAAAATTAAAGCAATCGCAAATCTAGGCAAACAAACTGACGGTTCTTATACTGAAGATTTAAACTATGGTATTGGCAAGGCAACAGAACCTGGTTCTGTGTTTAAACTGGCTACATTAATGAGTTTGCTTGAGGATAAATATGTAACTATAAACTCCATTGTGAATTGTGAAGGAGGCGTAAAAAGTTTTTCAGGCTTAAGAATTAAGGATTCGCATTTAGGTACTTATGATCTTACAGTTAAAGAAGCTTTTGAAAGAAGTAGTAACGTAGCGTTTGCAAAACTGGCAGATCAGTATTATGGCAGTCAACCCACAAAATTTACTGACCATCTGCATAAATTCAGATTAGATCAAATGACTGGGGTGGATCTAACAGCATCGTCCGGTAAACCAACAATTAAAACTCCTAAAAACAGAAGCTGGTCTAAAACAACACTTCCGTTTATGGCGCATGGTTACGAAGAGTTGGTTACACCGTTGCACATGCTGATGCTTTACAATGCAGTTGCCAACAACGGCAAAATGATGAAGCCTTATCTGGTAAGCTCTATAAAGCAATATGGTGTGGAGCTGAGGTCAATTCAGCCCGAAGTGTTGGTTGATAAAATTTGTAGCGATGAAACAATTGCACAGCTTAAGGAGTGTATGCTCGGCGTTGTGCAGGATGAACATGGCACAGCAAGAAAAATTAAAGACTCTGCATACCTGATTGCAGGCAAAACCGGTACTGCAGTAACGGCGTTAGATAACCGCGGTTATAATAAAGGCAATAAAATTTACCAGGCTTCTTTCATTGGATACTTTCCTGCAGACCAGCCAAAATATACCATGGCAGTTGTAATACAAAACAGTAAAGAATCAAGATTGGTGTATGGTGCGGACGTTTCTGGAACTGTGTTTAAAGAAATAAGCGATAGAATTTATGGTTGCTATCTAAGCACAAAAAAATACATAGCCACAAATAAAGTTGATACAAGTGCGTATGATTATTTTGGAATGAAGAGCGAGTTGAGTTCAATTTTCACTTCTTTAAATATGCCTTACACCGATGCAGCTACTTCTGGCTACTGGAGAACAATGCAGTTAAAAAATGATAGCGGTACTTTAAGCGCACCTGCCTTAAACCAAACAACAGGTTCTGTAACCCCCGATGTTGTTGGTATGGGCTTAAAAGATGCGGTGTATTTGCTGGAAAACATGGGACTTAAAGTAACAGCTACAGGCAGAGGAAGAGTAATGAATCAATCACTGGCAGCTGGAACAAATTTTAGTAAAAAGCAAAATATTTCTTTAACACTTAATTGATATTACAAGATATACTATATAAGGTTTCCATTCGCTCTGTAAAGGGTAATACCAATATTGAGGTAAATAATCTTGTAATAGATTCCCGCCATGTAAAAGCAGGCAACTGTTTTATTGCCTTAAAAGGAACAAAAACTGATGGGCTTGAATATGTAGAAAGTGCAGTTGAAAAAGGAGCAGTTGCCATTATTTGCGAAAGCTTGCCATCAAACATATACGATAATGTTACTTATGTGCAGGTTGAAAATGCAGCAGAGGCTGCAGGTTTTATCAGCCATAATTTTTATGGAGAGCCTTCATTGAAATTGAAACTGGTTGGTGTTACCGGGACAAATGGCAAAACAACTATTGCCACATTGCTTTGGAAACTTTTTTCTGCCTT
>JBBQPX010000056.1:0-11458 GCA_038216775.1 Chitinophagales bacterium | reverse complement strand
CAGACCAACTGCGCCATGATGAAGGCCAATTATAGTTACAGTAATAAAACGGCGGTAGAAACCAGCCGGAGTATTGATACCAGTTACCTGTCTATGCCGGCACCGGGTGGCACCTACATGCAATATCTTTATATGACCCCTGCCATTAATAATGTACGCTTTGGCAAATGGGATGCTATTTTAAATGAGGTTGCTGTTAATGAACATCATGTTTATTCCTCCACTTTATGGCATTGGGCCAGGGGGATGGCTTTTGCAGGAAAGAATAAGTTTACAGAGGCTGATAATGAATTAAAAATTGTAAAGGAAAAAATGAAGGCGCCGGATATGTTGGTGCTGTTGGCACCTTATAATGCACCTGCAGATGCAACTAAAGTGGCAGTAAAAATATTGGAAGGAATTATTGCTGCAAAACAACTGGACTTTACCACTGCTATCCGCTTATTGAGCGAAGGCGTTGTACTGGAAGATGCAATGATTTATAACGAACCCAAGGACTGGTTACTGCCTGCAAGAGAGTATTTGGGTACCGTTTTATTACGGTCAGGCAATGCATTAAAAGCAGCAGCCATTTTTGAAGAAGACCTTAAAGAGAACCCTGCTAATCATTGGGCATTGTATGGTCTTTACCAGGCATTAAAGCAACAGAAAAAAACCGCCCCCGCCAAAGTCATAAAGAAACAATTTGCTACAGCATTTGAAAATGCTGACATAGAACCTGGTGTTGTATTGTTTTAATATACCTCCTCAGCTTCTCAGCAACGTCTCCTGCAAGGGACGTTGCGTAACCACTAACTTTTTATGTAACCATTACTCCAACCATCTCCATGAAGTTAGTTACGGGATAGATTCACTTCATTTGTTTTATAATCATTTTTTTTTGAATTAGTAGCAACCTTTGTAAAGTAAAGGAACGCAACGTCCCCTGCGGGAGACGTTGCTGGGAAATGAACAACACAATAGCTAACACGTTTTGCAATATAGCAGACCGACCATTATATGCTCCTTTTTTTGTTTGCTATTCGGCTTTGGTTGCAGCCGAATAAAGCCAAACAATACAATAAACAATGAACTTTTATTTAAAATTGGCTCATTTAAAATACTTCATTATTGTTTTGGCAACTTCATCTGTATTGCCATCAAAATGATGACCTCCTGGCAAGATTTCATTTGTGTAATTTTTCAGTTTAATATTTTTTACCTGAAATCCTGTTTCCGCATTGCCAAAAAGAGTAACTGTTTTCAGGGCTGTCATTTTATTGATTTCAGTAACCACATCCATGCTTCTTTGTTTGTTACCGCCAAACATATCTAGCAAGTGTATCTCAAAATCTGTAGAGCCTGAGGGCGATAACAATATCACACTCACAATTTTTTTCCTGATAGCATCCGGCAACTTGTTTACAATAAAGGGTAATACATCTGCCCCAAAAGAATATCCTGCAAAAATCAATTGCTGATTTTTGCGGCTGTTGAATTGCTTTGTTAAATAGGCAGTAATGTCTGTGGCAGTTTGCACAGGTGTTTTTTTGTTCCAGAAATAAGATTTAGCATTTACAGAACTTACCGCATACCCGGCTTTATTAATTGCTGCACACAAATCTGTTGAAAAATTATTAAAGCCCCCATCGCCGGTAATGTAAAGTACAAATGGTTTTTCGGCAGCAGCGCTCCATTCTTTTACGGGAAGCGAATTTACCTGCGCTGAAGCTGCCATAGCAGAGAATAGCATCAACAGATTTATATATATTTTCTTTATCATGGTTTCATTACAGTGTTTAATGCCAGCGGCAATTGCAAAAGGTCAAAATCATTATCGTATATCAGGTATTTGTTCTCCCATAATGTTGCATACTTTTCTTTAAATATTCGTAATCCTTTGTAATGATGAAAGCGTTTTATTTTATCTGCCGCCAGTTTAATAATTTGTTCTGCGGTATTGCCCGGTTGTATGATACCCGTCATGGGAACAAGGCCCAGGTTGAGGTATAGCTTTTTATTTTCTCTGCCATATTCAACCAGTTTAATAATCAGGGCATCCATTGCTGCTGCTGGTGCATCGCCTGTTTTGCGTATCAGGTCATAGGTACATTCGTCTTCTGCATAATCCGGAATAATGTTTAAAAAGGCACTTATATTTCCGGATTCATCCGCAAGCGTTATGATATCCTGCTGCTGCATTTCATTTTGATCAAACATCCCCTGCGAAAAAATTCTTTCCTCCTTATCAAATTCTTTTAGCCATTCGTCAGAAACGATTTTTAGTGCATTTAAAAAAATGGCAGTTTGCGGAGCCTTATTAAGGGTTACTTTATATCCTTTTTTCTCTAAACCATTTAACCCGTTACGTAAGGATTTATTTTCTTTTCCCTGAAGCGAAAAGCTGTTAATATCCAATATGGCTTCCTGGCCTATCATTAGCTTTTTCTTATTTAACTGGTTAAACCAGGGCACACTATTTTCATGTACCCGGTAAAAGGCAGGCTTTAAACCCATCTTATTGCACAGGCGGTCAAACTCTCGTAATACTTCAATCTTATACTCTTCGGCACAAACAGGTTCATCCAGCACAATGGCAAATCCTCCCGCAATGCGATAAGCAATAAATGCTTCATGCACATCAGAAAAAAAATACAATTTATCTTTCGATAGTTTAAAATAATCTACCGGCGAATTGCCAAACTGGTTTAATAAAAATCTCGCCTTTTCTAATTTCTTTTCATTGCCTTTATGCAATTTTACAGGGAGCTTGATAAGTGTGAACAACAAAAACCCCCAGGTTAAAAACCCTGACGTTCTTATGAGCCAGATAAATTCGTGGCCAAATCTTGTTAACGGATGTAGTGTGGTATCTTCTACCAGCAAAAAACTTTTTACCGTGTGCAGTAAAGATTGCTGCCAGGTAAAATTAATCCCAAAATGTTTTACATCTATATAATAAAAACTCACATAGCCAAACAGCGAAAAGGCCGCAAAGCTGATCAGTGCTGTTTTAAAACCCGCCTTCATCCATTTATTGCTGCTGCGAATGCGGTATTGCGAAACGGTGCTAATTAAAACAACAACCGTAATGGCTGCAATGATGGCTTCTTCATAGTCCAGGGCCTTGGTTATATGACCTGCTAATGAAAAAAGAGATAAGCTAAGGGCAATAATCCATGCACTGCGTAAACCCCGAAATAAAAATGCAGCCGTAACAAGCAAAGCCAGCCCGGTAAACAGAACCAATAAATTAGAAGCATGAATGGCAGTAAGCGGAAGGTATTGTGTAAGCAAATGCAACCTCTTGCGAAGTGGTGGTGTAACTACAGATACGATATTAATAAATCCGAGCACGAAGATGAGTAATGCAGGCAAAACCCTGAAAAAGAATTTGCGTCCATTCCAGGCAAATGCAATCAGCCCGGCCAGCAAGGGCAGCCAGAATTCAAAAATACGATAGAGTACCGTTATGGATAAAGCCTGTGCAGTATTATAGCCAAATCGCTCCAGCACATATACCATTGCTAACTCTACAGCACCAAGGCCCTTTAAAAAAGGCGATATCACCATCATTAATACGGCTATAATATATGCTGCGGCCGATGCGCCCACCGAAGCCGGTAAACCCAGGGCAAGCATAGCAATATAAATGTGCAGCATACCGCTTAATTCTACCAGCAATGAAAATGAAACTGCGCCGGAATATGGTTTGACGTTAACGTTGGCAGCAAACAACTCATTTAATGTAGGGGTAAGTGATGGGAATTTTTTATCAAGCCAAATATAAAAAACGCCTTTTGTTTTTATGGACCTTACCCCTAAAAAAAGTAAAACGATTATGAGTAAAACACCCATTAATCCCATCCATGCATTGTTAAATTTATTGCCGGATAAAACAGTGAAGATGATAACGGGTAACCCTGCTAAAAATACGGTGAGCAATCCCGCAAAACCAAACAAACCACTCGCCTGGTGCACCTGCGTATTTGTAAAGCCTGACTTACGTATTTGAGAAGGGGAGTAGGCCAAAGCGCTTACTGCACCTGCAGGTAAAAAAACAGCAATGAAATTGCGTTTAAGAAATAATACAATAGCATTGTTCCATTTAAGCAAAAGCCCGATGGCTTTAAAACTCATTTTATAAATACCTGCCTGAAAAAATATATATAAAAATGTTATAGCAAAACCTGCAGTCACCCAAAAAGAATTGGCCCGTTTTAATTGAGGAATAATGGTATGCAACTCATTTCTTTCACTTCTAAAAAAAACAACTGCCAGCAACAGCATCAATACCGTAAGTATTTCTTTCCAGTAAGCTTTTGGCGAAAATGACTTTAGCCTTGTGCCGGCAACGGAGATTGAATTTAGCATTTATAAAGTTACTTAAAGTAAAAAAAAAGCCCCATACTTAATATTGCATAGGGCTTTGTGGTATATGAACAAAACTGTTTAACTGTGTTTCTTGTTGGCTTTAAAACGCATATCGGGTGTGCCATCTTTTTTAACCGGAGCTTTTGCAGTAAAGCGCTTATCAGGAGTACCGTCTTTTTTTAATTGAACAATACTGTTATGCTTTGCAGTTGCAGCCGGTTTTATAGCGGCTACTGATTTTACTTCCTGTTTTACAGGAGCTGGTTTTGTTACTGTTGCTGTGGTAGCTGTTGTTTTTACTTTGTTTAAAGTCACCATTTTTGTTGGAGCCTTTGCATCGGTTTGTTTTTTTACCACCTGCATTTTAGAAGGTGCTGATTTTTTTGCGGCAGGTACGGCTTGTGCAAAACTGGCAGCACTAAAACCTGTTAAGGCGAGCACTGCAATCATTAATTTTTTCATTTTGATTTGATTTTTATTTTTTTAGAAATTGTTTAAATAATTTATTGCTTTATTTAATTACTGATGTAAATCTACCATGGTATAAAACACTTTTATGTGGCCATTCGCCCAATGGGCAAATGCTGTCGGTGAATGAAGATGATACTGCTATCTGATGGATAGAATTAATGCAGTAGAAATAGATTATGCCACTGCAACACTGCAATCATTGCCTGCACAGGCAGCAAACAAAGTTTAATATTACTACTGGTGATGGCATACAAAAAAAGCAGTCTATGACTGCTTTTTTTGTATGGAATAAATGTTCATGAAGAAATAGCTATTACCTGTTTCACATTGCCAGTACGTTTGAGCACACCCCAGCCCTGGCTTTCGCCTTTAATGGCTCTGCCAATAGATTTAAACAGGATAATATACATTAACTGCCTGTACACAAAACGTTGAGGTATCAGCCATATTAATTTGCTGAACCTTTCTTTTTCAAATGCAAAGGCAATTACACTAACCAATATATCTACAGCCATAAAAATAAGATAATACCATTCTATTTTATGCAGGCTTTCGGGATTATGGCTGTTGAAGAATAAACTTACGATCAACATCAGATCTGCCAGCGGAGCAATGATGGGTAACAATATTTGAAAGATAAAAATATTGGGAAGCGCTATCATACCCAAACTTTTATATGTTGGATTAAAACAGGCATCCCTGTTTTTCCAGAAGGCTTGCATAATACCATAACTCCAGCGAAACCGTTGTTTCATAAATTGCTTTAATGTTTCGGGTGCTTCTGTAATTGCAACAGCTTCGGTGCAATTTACTACCTGGTAACCCCTGCGCAGCATACGGATGGTGAGGTCGCAATCTTCAGCCAAAGTATCGGTAGTAAATCCACCGGCTTTTATAATGGCTTCTTTTTTAAATGCACCAATTGCCCCGGGAACAACAGTAATACCATTAATTAAATCAAAGGCTCTTCTGTCAAAATTTTGGGCGGTTGTATATTCAATACTCTGCCACTTTGTAAGGATAGTATGGTCATTGCCTACTTTTACATTGCCTGCTACTGCACCCACTGCTCCTTTATTTTTCAGGGGATTTAGCATCCGCTTCATGAGTTGGGTTACGGCATCCGTTTTTAGTTGTGTATCTGCATCAATACAAACAACATAATCATTTGCTGTGCTGCTGATGCCATAATTTAATGCAGATGCTTTGCCGCCATTGGGCTTTGTAAAAATCTTTACACGATCATATTCACAAAAAGCATTTGATACTTTTTGATAAGTAGCATCTTTTGAACCATCATCAATAAAGATGATATCAAAGTGAGGATAGTCCTGCTGCAATAAATTTTCAATGGTTTTTACTGCATTAATTTCTTCATTATAAGCAGGTACAATAATACTTACAGCAGGAGATTTTGCCAATGGTAAACTATATACTTCCTGCCGGGTATTATTCCTTAGCTTTTGCATAAGTGCCATTGCAGTCATAATAGCTATGCGTATAAATCCTACAATAATGGCTACCCAAAATGCTGCGGTAAGAAAATGCTCCAGCCAATATCCAAAAGTTGCAATGCTGCCATCTAACCGCACCAGGCTGTTATGTACCGGTGGCATTACCACATCTTTTGTAGTGTGCAGTAAACCTGCTACTGTGGTAAATTGAACACCGTTATTTTTAAAATAATGAATAATTCGGGGAAGTGCATCTGCAGTAGCCTGGCGGTTGCCTCCTGCATCATGCAATAATATAATGCCTTTTTCTTTGTTGGCTTCATACTGCCGGATGGTTCTTTCATAAATACTATCAGCAGTTACCCCTTCTTCCCAATCGTTAGGGTCAATACTTTCTCCAACGCTGTAATAATTTTTTTCTTTACTTAATGAAATCGGTTTTAACTCAGCTTCTGTAGTAGGCTCTGCATCGGCATTGTAAGGAGCCCTGAACAACACAGTACTTCTTCCGGTGATCGCTTCTATCAGCAGCCTTGTACTTTCCATTTCTGTAGATGCCCTGTCTGTACTTACTGCGGCAATATTTGGATGTGTAAATGTGTGGTTGCCTATTTCGTGCCCTTCGTTAAATATTCTTTTTAAAAGGGGTAAATTATTTTCTGCTTCCATGCCCACTACAAAAAAAGCAGCAGGCACTTTTTCTTTTTTCAGAATGTCTAATATCTGCGGAGTATAGTCCGGATCGGGGCCATCATCAAATGTTAAGATCACCTGGTTGTGTACGTTACCATACTTTTGTATTACATATTTTGTTGGCAGTTGCTTATATCGCTGATCGGTAATCATTCCTTCCATGCTGTCCACTTCAAAACTTATAATACCGGGCTCAGGTTTTGTTAATACATTCAGCACTTCGCCATCCCCGATATAATCTGGTTTTTCTACAGAAGCCATTACATTTTTTAATGCGACAAAATCAAAAGATTGTTTTTGCAGGCTTTCATTGGTAAGACTGCGGTTGTAAAATACCCAAAGCCGCTCATCTTCGCTTCCCAATCTCCATAATGCGGTACCTGCAGTTCTATATTCATCGGCAAAGCGGATGGTATTAAAGTTGGTGGCAGCATCTGCAAAATATACATCATGCTTTACATGGTTTGCATCTGTATAGCTGTAATTATTGTTGTAGGTATCGTTGTTAAAATTTATGAGGGCGTTAAATTGTTTTGCCAATGCCAATGACTGCTGATAAGTAACCGTTACCGCTTCACTGCCTTTGCTCCAATCGTAGCCATAACCTGCAAAACAAAGAATTAATTTTTCTGATGGCACTTCTTTAGCCGTTTCATCCAGTACTTTTTCTATCCATTGCTGGCTGCTGATGGCACCAGGCACACTGCTGCTGTAATGTTCATCATACGCCATCAGAAACATGTAATCATTATACCTTGCTAAAGCGGTTACATTAAAATCATCATTATATGGCATTATATCCTGTGTAACTAAAAAGCCCTGCGGATGTAATTTTTCGTACAACTCTTTTTGAAAGGCAATGATGGGTTCATCTCCTTTTTCTTTAAACTCTTCAAAATCTATATTGATACCCTGTAACTGGTATAGCTTCAGGTACTTTACAATATCATTTATCAGCTTTTCTTTTTTTGCAGGATTGTTTAGTATGCGGTGAATGATGGTTCCATCAAATTCTCCGGCTCCTGACTTTTGATTGATATTATTGATAAGGGGAACGATTTTTACGTTGTTCTTTTTCATTAATGCCAGTGCATTCATATCAATATCGGGGCGGAGTGTATCAGTTACCGGATCAATGAAAAACCATTCGGGCACCAGCATATTCAGTTTATCAATATTTTTTTGCAGGGAGAAAAAAGATTGGGGATCCCAATCTACATAGAACGCTGCCCTTACCTGCCGGTTATTAACCAATGGTTTACTATTTTTTAAACTATCTATTTTGTCTTTGGCTTTTAAAAAATTACTGAAGCTTTTGTATCTCTTTAATTCTTTTTCATTAAGCCCTGCAGGGGTAACCGGATTGGTAAGCCGGTGCAATGAATCGCTTTCCTTACTTAGTATGGGTAAGCCCGGCTGTATGCCTCTTGCCAATGTAATAACTACTATGGGTATCATTAATACAACCGCAAACAGCATAAAACGGCTTGTCCACTTAAAGGTTTGCCAGCGCCATTTGTTATTGGTTTGAAATATTTGTTTTGAATTGCTCATTAAAAATCAGTTTTAGAATGCAGGGTTTCATAAAAAAGAATTGGCTTTTTTTATGAAATATCTCAAAACTATTTAAGTTTGGTTGCACACAAGGGAAGGAGTAGGCAGGTGGGCAAAAGCTGTCGTTGAAAGGGGCGGTTGTATAAACCATTGATGGTTCATTTTTTAAAAGCTGCTTCACCCTGCACATAAACTTTTTTAAAAAGATGCATAAAACGCTTTCGCTTCATCAATAGCTGCGTTTAATATTAATTGGATAGATTCCAGTTGCAGCAGCCATATTTTTTCAGTGAGGTTTTCGTATTCCAGGGTATCCAGGTATGGTTGCAGTATTTCATTTAGCCCCATTACCGATACAGTAGTTTTCATATTATGTGCCAGTTGCCTTAAAGTAGTAATATCATTTTGTTGCCATGCTTTTTCCAATGCGGCCAAATCTGCCGGTATTACTTCAATAAATTGTTCGGTCACTGTTTTTTCATATTCAATATTACCAGCACTTACATCCTTCATGTATGCAAGATTAATATATTGATATGTATTATTGTAACTGTTTAAGGTACTGTTTGATTGACTTTTTACGGTTGTGGTTATTTTGGTAAACCGGGTAATCATATGATACAATTGTTCTTCCCGTATGGGTTTGGAAATATATTCATTCATGCCATAGCTTAAGCATTTTTCTCTTTCACCAGCAAACGCATGTGCCGTCATTGCAATAATGGGTATGCCCGATTTTAATGTATGCCTTACCTGCTGGCTTGCCGTATAACCATCCATTTCGGGCATCTGTATATCCATTAAAATAAGGTTGTATTTATTTGGATTCAATTGTAATTTGTCAATTGCTTCTTTACCATTGTTTACCATTTCAAATGCAAGGTTCCAGCTATTAAATAAATGTTTAATAAGGCTCTGGTTGATTTCATTATCCTCTGCAACCAAAATGCATACGGTTTCAAAATTATTAATATTAGCTAAAGCAGGCGCTTCCAAATAATGATGCTTTACTTCCTCTGCTGCAATTTTATAAGGAATGCTAAGGTAAAAACGGGTTCCTTTGCCGGGTTCACTTTCTGCAGTAATCGTTCCTTTTTGAAGCAACACCAAATCTTTTACAATAGAAAGCCCAAGCCCTGTGCCACCAAACTTGCGGGTAACGGCCTCGTCTGCCTGTTGAAAGCGCTCAAATATGGAGCTTAGTTTTTCTTTCTCAATACCTGTTCCGGTATCGGTTATTACCATGCCGGTGTTGACGATTTTATTTTGTACCCCTTCATTAATAATTTTAATGCTGATACTTCCTGTTTGCGTAAATTTCAATGCATTGCCAATAAGGTTTACCAAAATCTGTGTTAGCCTTGTTGCATCTCCTTCCAATGTATCAGGCAATGAATCATCCACAATGATGGAGAGCAGCAATTGCTTTTCAGTTGCTTTTACCTTAAACATAGTTTCTACAGAATGTACTAAACCACGGATACTGAATGGGGTGGCTTCAATACGCATCATTCCTGCTTCAATCTTTGATAAATCAAGAATATCGTTAATAATCGTTAATAAATTTTCGCTTGATTTTTGAATAGTCTGCACATATTCTTTTGATGCTTCATCCAGATTTTTTCTTTGCAGCAGGTTGGTAAAGCCGAGTATGGCATTCATAGGCGTTCTTATTTCATGACTCATGTTGGCCATAAAATTTTCTTTTACCTGTGCCGTTTGTTTTACTTTTTTCTCCGAAATATTCAGGTCGGTTATTAATTGAACCTGGCGGCGGAGCGTGTTAATAATATACCAAAATAAGGAGGCGGCACTAATGAGTACCAGCGCAGTTAATATAGTGCTAAACCGCAAAGCCTTTGCACCACTGTTGTCTATAGAGGTAGTAACGTTTTCTAATAATCTATTCCTGGTACTGTCTATTTTTTTAATATTGGATAAAATAGCATCTGTAAGCCGCTTTCCTTTTTGAGATGCTATTAAATTTTCTGCTGACGCTTTTCCTGCAATATTAAAGGAGTCTAATACCTGGTGGCTGAATTTTAATTTTTCACGCACCAGGTAATCCAACGCATCAATGTATTTAACAGAATTGTCGTCATCCGAAATTTTCTGCAACAGGTCAAGGCCTGTTTCTATTTGCCGAATCTGTATTTCCAATCCTTCAATATGAGAACTGTCTTTTGTAGTTACGGTACCCCGAATTTTACTTTCTATCGTAAGTATATCTTTCTCTAAATCTTTTAGCTCACCGTTAACCCTGAATTCATTTAGTAGTTTTTCATTTCCGGTAATGAGGGTATTGATATTTTTGGAAGAATTATATTGTATATAAATAAGCAACAAGGTGCCAAAGACAAATGCTGCCAATATGTAATAAACAAGTTTTTTTGCAGTCATAACATATAGAATCCTGCTAATGTAAGCTAAAATTTGTTGTTGCTGTTTGTAGGTGGAAGTTTGGTATACAGATGAAGGAAAATGACGAGAAATGAAATACTTAAAACGATGCCTGCAACCAGTAATAACAAGGTACTGTTGGCTGTTCCATTGTCTAAAAAATGAAGAAATAAAAAGGACAGCACTATCAATAATACCGTATCTGTAAAAAATAATATGGTGTAAACAATTTTCATTTATTTAAATTTTTTGAGAGAGGCCCCGGTTGATACCGGAGCCGTTTTACCTAAACTAACTGCAAAAGAAATTTTATTGATGAATGCTGTTTAATTTCATTTACTGCTTAAAGCTACAATAGCAATTTAAAAGGGAGCTGTTGCAATCGTTCAGTGGGCAATTAATGTCGGTGAAGTGGTTTCCCTAAGTAGTTTTTTTGCAGACAGAAAACTAATTGTATAATAAAATGCCATTAGAAATACAGGCTCATTCAATTAAATAGAAAGGAAAAAAATGCTGCCATTCAATAACTAAAA
>JBBQPX010000055.1:0-11466 GCA_038216775.1 Chitinophagales bacterium | reverse complement strand
TTTATGATAACCGACCCTAAAACAATTCCCAACCATACCGTTGCCAGAGTATTATGGGCTGGAGTTATTGCGGCGATAGCTTTTTATCTAACTGCATTTAGGTTCATAAACGGTGCTCCCATTTTTGTGCTGGTTTTTGCTCAACTACTTGTTCCATTGCTTGATAAATTTTTCAAGGCAAAAAAATTCGAATGGAATGTCCAGCCTACCTACACTGATAAGACACTAAACGAAACTTATGAAAATAAAAATCAATTAAGAGCAGCTGTTTAATATCAAACTACATCAATAACCGCTCTGTTATTTCCTCCCCTTTGGGTAGGTTAGGTGGGGCTTTAAAAATTAATTTATGAAAAAGAAACTTTTAATTCTCGGTGGATTTATTGCGATAGCTCCGCTACTGTTTTCCTTCTGCGGCTTCTATGTAAGCAAGGCAGATGGTACATTGAAAAACAAAACAAGTCAGGTTATCCTCGTAAGAGATGGCAACAGAACTGTAATTACCATGTACAACGATTTTAAGGGTGATACCAAAGATTTTGCTATGGTAATCCCCGTGCCGGTTATTTTGCAAAAAAATGATGTGAAGGTTGTTGACCAATCTATTTTTCAAAGGCTGAATGATTATAGCTCTCCAAGACTCGTGGAGTATTGGGACCAAAATCCATGCAACAGTTACGACGAAATGGAAGATAAAGTGTCGATGGCTCCTTCATCAAGCATGAAAAAAGAGGCTGCTTTAGGTAATGTATCTAGAAGCAAATCATCAGTAAAAATTGAAGCACAGTACATTGTTGGTGAATACGATATCATCATTCTTAGCGCCAAAGAAAGTAATGGATTAAAAACTTGGCTTACCGAAAACGGTTACAAAATTCCTGCGGATGCAGAAGAAGTACTTGACCCATACATAAAAAGCAACTTAAAGTTTTTTGTAGTAAAGGTTAATGAGAAGGAAAAACAGAAACTAAACAACAATTTTCTTCGCCCGATACAAATCAGTTTTAACTCGCCAAAATTTATGTTGCCAATACGTTTAGGTATGGCTAACGCCGATGGCGACCAGGATTTAATTGTTTACGCCTTTACCCGCAAAGGCCGTATTGAAAGCACAAACTACCGTAATGTAAATATTGCTACCGACAAAAATATACCCTTGTTTGTACAAAAAAACTTTGGCGCTTTTTATGGCAACTTATTTACACAGCAATGGCACAATGAAAACAAAAGCGTTGCCTTTTTAGAATACGCCTGGGATGTAAGTCCGCAAAATTTTTACCACTGCGACCCCTGCATTGCAACAGCACCAAGTCAGCAGGATTTAGTACAGAGTGGTGTTTGGTGGCTTGGCGGAAAAGACTGGAGCGATTACAGCGACCTTGATAATAATGAGATCGACAATGGCAGCAAGAATGTACATTTCACCCGTCTGCATTTTAGGTACAACAGAAATTCGTTTGCGCAGGATTTACAATTTCAGGTTACGCCAAATACAGAAACTTTCCAGGCAAGGTATGTAATTACGCATCCCGCCAACGGCGATTTTAATTGTGCAGCAGGACAAAAATATCTGCAGGATTTAAGGCAAAGAAGAAGGAAAGAGTTAAGAGAACTGACTGCTTTAACGGGCACCAATCTCAACAATTGGCAGCAGGATGCTACCGCAAAAAATGATGAAGAAACCAATACTTCTGCGCAATATGCAACACTAATACCACAGGTGCAAAATGATATGGATACGAATGACAGTATGCCAACGGGTATTATTTTATTTGGCATAAGTATTTTAGGTGGCGCTGGCTTAATGCGATGGAAGGGGTTTATTTAAGATTATTGGCTATACAGGTTTTGTTTTAAGGTTTATGCTCCGCTTTTTTTAAGGCGGAGCTTTTTAGCGATTACGATTGAAGTAGTTTTAAAAAACTACGATAGTTGAAAATAAAAAAAGCCCTGTAAAAAATTACAGGGCCCGTGTTCATTTTCAACTTTTAAATTAGTTTCTGCCACCACCTTGTCCACCACCTCTTTGCGGGCGCATTGACGGTTCAATTTCGTCTTTCCATTTTTTCATTTGGTCAGCAGTAAGTACCGCTTTTAATTTCCCATCTCTTGCGTCAGAAAGTTCCTTACCCTTGGCCATCATCGCATCGCGGTCGCCGCCGCTTTCTCTTAATTCCTTCATGGCTTTTTGTTGGTTGGTATTAAAATCCAGTATAATTGCTTCAACCTTAGTTGTTGCATCCTTATCCAGATTTAATGTAGCCATTTTTTCCATAGTTGCTTTGGTGTTTTCTTCAGGGCTCATACGCTGGCCACCGCCACCTTGTGCATGTACTGCGGTAATGCTGAACAAAGCAGCCATTACCATTAAAACAAATTGCTTTTTCATTTTTATTTTTTTAAAGGTTTGTGACATTTATTATTTAGACGATTTTAGTTTGTAAAACCGTCGCTATTTATTTTCTGATTCCTTTTTATTGCTGTCGCCACCTCTTTTGCTTAAAACTTTAACAAAAAGAGAATCAAATTTAGCCTGCTGATCGGGTTTGCACAGCATTCTAATGTTTTTTAAATGATTAAACATCAATAACTCCATAATTTTCTGCGATTCTGCGGATTTTTCGGCCACCACGTTCATTACCGAATCGCTGAAATTTCCTGTTACTAGCTCATTAAATTGTTTGTCCTTAGCCATACCAAGGCTGTCAAACATTTTCTTCATATTGTCTTTATGCAAAATGCTCAAAGTGTCGTATTGCTGAAGCTGAACAGTATCAAAACCAATATCTTTTTTCAAAAAATCAGCAATCATCGCTCTTCTGTCAGGGTGTTTACCTTTGTTTTTACCATCATCTTTCTTTAAAAGAAAAAAAGAAACCATTGCAATATTTGCAATTAACAAAATACCAATAATGCTTAAAAAAATCTTACTTCTGTTTTGTTTGTTTATCATTATGGTTTAGTATTATCAAAATCATAAATAGTAGTCGCGGTGTACGAAAATTCATCTGTTAACGTTTGTTGTGCAAACTGCTCGGTTACTAAGTACTTAGGGGATTTCGTACTTACAAAGAAAACAGTAGCATTAACTAATAAAATGATGCAAAGGCTGGTAAAAGCAATAGCGGGCTTTGCAATAAAGCGCCCGGCTTTATCCCACGCCGATTCTGATACTTTAGCCATTTTAGCATTAATTCGTGTAAGCAAATAAGGCTTTACTTCGGCTTTACTTATATCATCTACACTATTAAGTGCATCTTCAATCAGCTTCTTTATGTTTTCGTTATAATTCATAATAAATACTTTTTCATTTAACAATCACCAATTTTACCGGTTTGCATTATTATAATATTTACCCAGTTCTTTTCTCAAATTTACTTTTGCACGCCCCATTAAAGATTCAACAGCGTACAAAGTTGTATTCATAATTTCTGCCACTTCCTGGTAACTCTGCCCTTCAAGTTTATGCAGCGTAAAAGCTATCCGCTGCTTATCAGGTATATTTTTTAAAGCTTTAAATAATTCGCTTGCTCTTTCCTTTTTTTCCATCTGCACGCCAGGGTGTTCAAACTCTACACTATTAATATGCACTTCCTCACCAAGGCTAAATAAACTTTGCATAAATCCAAAGCGTTTCTTTCTCTTTCTTTTCTTTTCAAAATCTAACGCCTTTGTTACTGCTATGCGGTAAAGCCAGGTCGACAATTTAGAATCTCCTTTAAAAGAACTTACCGATTGATATACCTGTATAAAAACCTCCTGTGTAATATCATCTGCATCATCTGCATTTTGCACTATGCCCAACACTGTATTGTAAACCATATGCTGCCACTCATCCACCAGCTTTACAAAAGCTGACTCATCTCCCTGCTGCAGTTGACTTACTAAATCCTCTTGGTTCAAAACAGTTCATTTTATTATCGCCCTAAAAATAATTAAAAGGGACGAGAACCACCGCCTCCACCACCACCTGGAGGTCCATTTCTTTCTTTGTCATTATTTGTACTTGCAGCTTTACCTGTTCCAAAGTTTTTTAAGCTGTAGGTAAACGTTAGCATAAAGTATTGCTGCAAAACCTGACTTTGAGCATCTTCAACATAATTACCAGTTACAGTACGTACAATACTTTGGTTTTGTTTAAGCAAATCAAAAACAGATAGTTTAAGTTCGCCAGCTTTCTTTTTCAAAAACTTTTTACCAATTGCAGCATTCCACAACCAATAATTTTGATTAAATCCATCAGCCAAACCTGTATAAGTATTACCAGATATATCGTTTTGAATGAACCAGCCTTTTTTGTTTAATAAATTAACTTGTGCACCAATACTCTGATTTAAATATTTGGTGGTTGTACTACTTGCTGTATTGGTTTCAGAATTATTAAAATTAGCTGAATACGATAAATTAAAATCAACGTACTCGCTTACATTACTTGCAAGTACCGCACCACCAGTGTACGTGTAGCTGTTTGTAACTGTTTCTTGATAGTTTACCTGCCCTGGCAGTTTTGAATAACTGAATCCTGCATTTAGGTTTAGTGTTGTTTTTATGAATTTAAGCGGCATGCTGTATGTAAAAAATGAACGCAAACTTTTATATCCATCAAGATTTACGGGCTTGGTAAATTGCGACCCTGCTTTTAAAACTATATTTTGTTGTATAACAGAATCCTTCCTTGGTATAAACGTTGCGCTTGAGATATAATCACTGGCTGTTTGCAAAAATAAATTAGCAAAAAAACTTTTACTCGTTTTTGAATTAGTATAAGAGTAACGACCAGCTAACAAATGGGTATATGATTGTTTTAAATCAGGATTTCCGCTGCTAACGTATAAAGGATTAGTAAGGTTTACTACATCCTGCAATTGTGTTATGGAAGGGAAGTTTGTTGAAGCTCTGTAAAACAGCCTTACATTAACGTTATTAGAAAGCTTTTTACGCCACATAGCATTTGGTAGCACATTAAAGAAAGACTGATTAACGCTTGCCGGCATTGGAAAAGTACGCTGACTTTCTAACCTTGAATTTTGAAAATTTACACCAAAAGACAGCTGTTCATCTTTACTTTTACCGAGCCGGTAATTTATACCAGCATTGTTTGTGGTAACTGTATTATCAAAACGATTTGACAGCGAAGTATCAAACATGGAATATTTTGCGCCATCGTAAGAAAACGTTTGCTGATCTGCTTTATTCTTTTGAACAGATAATGTATAGTCTATCTGCAATTGCCCTTTTTTTCCAATCGGTTCAGTATAAGCAACGTTACCGCCAATGGTATGGCCGTCAGTATTATTTTCATTCAACCGGTTTTGCAGTGAATCATTTGTAAAAATACCCACACTGTCGTAAAAACGATATTTGGCATCAGTAATTGAATTGCCATCATTCTTGGTAAATGTTGTATTAAATCCTAAAGAAAAAGTACGCCCTTTTTTAGGGAAAGAATGGCGGTATAAAATGTTGTTCCGAATATTATATCCACTTTTATCAGACATGGCATTAGATAGAGAATTGTTTACCGAGTCTGCAATGCCTTTATAAGTATTTAAGGTTGAAAAAGTATTAGATGTATTTTTCTGAAAACTTACGTTAGGTATAATAAAAATTGAATTTGCTGAATCTATTTTGTACTCCAATCTCATATTAATACGATGATTGGTGTTATCAGTAACTGAATTGCTTTTTTGCAGGCTGAATTGATTTTTAGGATTTGTAAATGTTTGCGTATTTACAACACTCTCATTATTGTTGTGGCTATTGTTAAAGAAATAACTTCCTGTAACGGTTAATTTTTTTGCATACACATTACTGAAATTAATACCCGCTGCATTGGTTTTGCTGATGCCGCTTGATTGTCCTACATTAAAATTGTCGCTTCCACCACCGCCACCACCACGGCCACCTCCACGGCCACCGCCGCCACTGCTGCTTGTTACACCCAACAAATCTTGCGAAGCAAAATTCTGTTGATTAATATTATTAAAATTGCCCACAAGCGAAATACGCCTGTCGCCATTAAAAAAACTAACGTTGCCGCCTGCAGTGTATCTGCCTTCAGTTCCGCCACCTACATATAATCTTCCAAACTGGCCATTTTTAATGCCCGATTTGGTTACAATATTTACCGTTTTTTGGGAGTTGCCATCATCAAAACCAGTAAGCTGTGCTTGGTCACTTAATTTATCAAATACTTGTATTTTATCAATAATAGAAGCTGGCAAATTTTTGAGTGCTGCCGTTGCATCGTCACCAAAAAAGTCTTTTCCATCCACCGTTACTTTTTGCACCTGCTCGCCCATAGCCGTTACCGTTCCATCTTTTGCAACTGTAACGCCCGGTAATTTTTTTATTAAATCTTCTGCAGTAGCGTCTGGATTAACTTTAAACTGACTGGCACTAAATTCCGTAGTATCCCCTTTTTGCCGGGCCGGAGGTGCTTTTGCAATAACCGTAACATCTCCTAAATCTGTAGCTAATTTTGTCAAATTAAAACTAAGCGGCGTGGTATTGCTTGCCTGCAGGTTAACCTTTTGTTCAATTGTTTGATATCCGGTAAAGCTTATATAAACCTTGTAACCACTTGCATTAAGGTTATTGAAGGCGAAATTTCCTGACTTATCGGAAACGACAAGCTTAACCTGATTGCTGTCTCTAATTGAAACTAACTTAATAGTAGCACCGCTAACCGGCGACTTATCATCATTATCAGCCACTTTTCCTTTTAAGGAAATATCCTGACTTTTTACAATTAGTGCACCCAAGCTAAAAATCAACACTAATAAAACGCTTCTCAATCTCATAAATTTTTCTTTTATATGCCATGTTAGACGACACGCTGAAAAAAAACCGGCGATAAAGCAGCATTTTTAGCAAAAAATTGTTCTTTTAGCTAAATGCGTCATTTATGCTTTATAAACTAAAAAGTTAAATGTTTAAATGCCAAACTATAGTAAATAGAATAAATTGCAGTTTTAGAATTAACTTGCAGCCCTAAAATTTAAAGAACATAATATGGAATACGGTAAATTGGTATCAGTTACAGGCTTGCCTGGTTTGTTTGAATTACTATCTTCAAAAGCAGATGGTGGCGTTGTAAAATCGCTGGAAGACAAAAGCTCAAAATTTGTAAGTACGAGAATTCATAATTTTTCGCACTTAGAAAGTATTGAAGTTTTTACCACTGGAGAAAATGTAAACCTGGTAGATGTATTTACTGCCATGGCAGCTAGTGAAGAAAAAGTACCTGCAGAAGCTGATGCAGCAGCTATTAAAAAATATTTTGAAACTGTTTACCCAACTATGGATTTTAGCAGGGTTTATGCCAGTGATATGAAGAAGATGGTAAAATGGTTTGGCATTTTAACTGCCAATAATGTAGAGATAAAATTATCTGAACACCCGGTTGATGCAGATGGTGTGCCAGTTACCGAAAACAAACCAAAGGCAGTAGAACAAAAAGCAGCCACTGTAAAAAGTGCTCCACCTAAAAAGATAAATTCGCCGAGGAAGATGGCGTAAGAGCCTTTTGTTCTGTCATTTCGACGATAGGAGAAATCTTTTAACTCTTGAAATAATGAAGATTTCCAAAACTATTTATTCTGTGTATATATTGACCAACTTCAACAGAACGGTTTTGTATATTGGAATGACGAATGACTTAGCACAACGTTTAATAGAACATTACCTCGAAAAAGACAATCCACTTTCAAATGCTTTTACTGCAATTTATAAAGTAAACTACTTGGTTTACTATGAAGACTACGATTACGTAAACGATGCTATTGCCAGGGAAAAAGAAATTAAAAAATGGCGACGGGAGAAAAAAGAAAATTTAATTGACACTATGAACCCCAAAAGGGAATTCTTGAATCAGGAGTTACTCGGGGAATGGCCACCAACAAATGGCTTTCATAGAAAAGAGCTTTAGTTTACCAACTCTCTTTTTTGTTGTAGTACTCTGTGTTAGATTTCTCCTATCGTCGAAATGACAAAAAATATGAATTACTCCGCAGATATTCAAAAACTATCACGCCATTTTGTACCGCAAGATTTTACAGTTACCAACTGGGAAAGTATAGAGCCATTTTTTAAAGACTTACTGGAACGCAATATTGATACCAAGCCAGAGCTTGAAAAATGGCTAAAGGAGCAAAGTGAACTGGAAGCCTTAGTTAGCGAAGATGCCTGCTGGCGCCAGATTAAAATGACCTGCGATACAGAAAACAAATCTTTGGAAGAGGCTTTCACGTATTTCTGCATGGAGCTTCAGCCCAAAATTCAGCCTTATGCTGATGCTTTAAATAAGAAATTAGTTAATCATCCGCTTGCGAAAGAACTGGACGAACAAAAATACTTTACCTATCTGCGCAGCATGCGCAAAAGCATTGAATTATTTAGAGAAGAAAATATTCCGCTGCAAGCAGAGCTTTCCGTAATGCAACAACAGTTTGGCGTTATTTCCGGTAAGATGACTGTTACTGTAAATGGGCAGGAATATACTTTGCAGCAGGCCGCTAAGTTTTTAGAGAGTCACGACAGGGCTTTGCGTGAAGATGTGTATCGTAAAATTAATGAGCGCAGGCTGGTAGATAAAGAAGCTTTAAATACTTTGTATGATAAGCTGATTGAAATGCGAAATCAGGAAGCTATTAATGCCGGCTTTAGCAATTACCGCGATTTCCGTTTTAAAGAACTTGGCCGCTTCGATTACACAAAAGAAGATTGTTTTAAATTTCACGATGCGGTTAAGTTGCACGTTTTACCACTCGTAAATATCATCTACCAAAAGAAAAAACAAAAGCTTGGGCTTGATGCTTTAAGGCCGTGGGATGTTGATGCAGAGCCAGCAGGAATTAAACCATTGCATCCATTTAAAACAAGCGACGAGCTGATTGAAAAATCAATTGCCTGTTTCAACAAATTGCGCCCGTTCTTTGGCGATTGCCTTAAAAAAATGCGTGAGTTAAATCATCTTGACCTTGAAAGCCGCATGGGCAAAGCTCCTGGTGGGTATAATTGTCCGCTGGCAGAAAGCGGTGCTCCGTTTATTTTTATGAATGCTGCTGGGCAAATGCACGATGTAACTACCATGTTACACGAAGGTGGGCACGCCGTTCATTCCTTTTTGGCGCATCCTTTAGAGCTTAGCGGCTTTAAAGAATACCCGATGGAAATTGCGGAAGTGGCAAGCATGGCTATGGAGCTGATGAGCATGGATGAATGGGAAACTTTTTTTGCTGATGCTTCAGATTTAGAAAGAGCAAAAGAACATCAGCTGGAAAGAGTAATAACAATTTTCCCTTGGATTGCTATTATTGATAAATTTCAACATTGGATTTACGAAAACCCAACGCACACCAACGAAGAGCGCACTGCTACATGGAATGCCACTCTTAAAGAATTTCAAGATGATATAATTGACTATAGCGGCCTAGAAAATTACCGCAGCAATGCATGGCAGCGACAGTTGCATTTATTTGAAGTTCCGTTTTACTACATCGAATATGGCATTGCACAATTAGGCGCCATTGGCATGTGGATGCAGTTTAAAGAAAACAAAGAGCAGGCCATGGACAATTATTGCAAAGCCCTTGCATTAGGCGGCACCAAAACTTTACCTGAACTTTTTGAAACCGCAGGGTTGAAATTTGATTTTAGTCCGGAGAAGATTAAGGTGTTGATGGAGTTTGTGGAAAGCGAAATGAAGCGCTGATTGCTAAGATTAAAAAATGATTTCGCTGATTTTACTTCTCGTCCTCGTCTCCGACGAGGATGTTTTGGTTTTGAGTCTTTAACTCAACTATTCCTTACACCCATCACAAACACCACTAATAACCACATCAGTTTGTTTTTGCTTAAATCCTTTAGGAAGTTTTACTTCCGGTATGGCAACATTATCTAAACAAATAGTTTTATCGCAAACATCGCAAATGAAGTGCACGTGGTTATCGTGATGATGTCCGGCTTCGCAATTGTCTTTACACAAAGCATATAAAATGGAGTTATCTGTTGTTGGAATATTATGGATGATGCCTTTATCTACAAAAGTCTGCAATGTTCTGTAAACAGTAACACGGTCAAACACAGCGTCCGTATTTTTTTCAATATTGGCGTGGGCAAGTGCACCCGGACTTGTTAAAAACAATTCCAGAATTTTTTTACGGCTTTCTGTTACACTAAGTTGGTTCCGTTTCAGTATGTCTAAAAGTTGTTCCATGCTCCAATCCCCTTGCGCAGCTCACAGAGCCCCAAGGGCAATTTGCGAAACAGAAGAATTATATTTTTTTATAAAATTATTGATTTCAAGTTAATTCAACACAATTAATTAGGGTCGCTGCTAAAGCCGCTCATAAAGTGTTTTGAGGTTACTTTTTCTTTAAGCAATCCTTTTATATCACCTATTAATTTATCAATTTCATCATTGCTTAAGCCATCATACACCATACCTCTAACCCTGCGTTGCTTATCTACCAAAGCAAAAAATTGCGTGTGTATAAACTGGTCTTTCATTAACTGGGTTGTATCTGGTTTTCCATTATCAATTCCATAATCAATACGGGCCATTTTGTACAATTTTTCTTTATTGCCGGTAACAAATTCCCAGTTTTTATTTTGAGTTTTTACTTTTCCCGCAGGGCTCTGAGAGGAATTTTGATTTGCTGTATCATAATCTATTTTATAGGAGCCATCTGAGTTCTTAACCAGTTTTCCATCAATCATTCTGGCTTCGTAGGCTTTAAGTAAAGGCACCGAGTCTGTTTCGGGCATACAGGTATGCGATAAAATCATAAAATCAGGCTCATCTTTAAAAGCATCGTACACTCTGCGCATGTTAGCATTCATTATTGGGCAAATGCCTTTGCAAGTAGTAAAAAAGTATTCGGCTACATAAACCTTTCCCTCAATGTTTCTTTCGGTAATGTTTTTTCCATCTTGGTTTATAAAAGAAAAATCTTCCACGTTTGCGTTTCTTACTTGCAGGTTCGATTTTGAAAAATCGTAATCATTAAATAACAACAGGTAAAATACACTCAGCAACACAATAAAAAAACCTCCATAAATCAATAACCTCCGCTTATTCATATCAAAATAATTTTTGCAAATTTATACCAATTACAATTTTAATCATCGCTTATATAGCTACAATAACATCAGATAATTAAACAAAGTTCTTAAACCATATTAATACCTAAAGATGGTGGCACGAACGTTTCAATTATTAAAATTAATTATTTGCAACCTTATTGCAAATATACTAACTTTGCTGCTAAGCTAATTATGAATATTAAATTAAATTGGGATGCACTTGGAATTGGAACTTCGATAGCCTGTGCTATACATTGTGCGTTGTTACCAGTTTTGCTTACCGCTTTACCGGTTTTTGGTATCGCTATTATTCATAATTTATTTTTTGAGTGGGGAATGATTGCCCTTGCATTTGTGGTGGGTTCGTATTCTCTTTTT
>JBBQPX010000054.1:0-11549 GCA_038216775.1 Chitinophagales bacterium | reverse complement strand
GGAATTACATAGTTACGCCAAAGAATTATTGGAAGCAGGAAAAGTAAGTGAAGCATGGCAGATTTTACTAGCTGATTATTAAATTTATTTCTGTTCAACTAAATTTTACTTAAAATTACATAGGCGTAAGCACCTGACTTTTTACACAAAAAATAAAGCAGCAGGATAATCTGCTGCTTTATGCAAATGGCGCTAATGCCGCTAATTATTTCTTCCTGAATAAATGAGAGTCACTTTAAAATCCGAAACCACCAAATACCTTCTTCAAAATATCCGTTGTTCTGGCAGCAAAATTTGTTCTGATATTTTTTTCTTCCTGTGCCACTAAATCAAATAGCGCATTGGTTGCTTTTGTTGTTACGTAGCCCGTAAGGTCAGGGTTTAATTTTCTTACCAGCGGTATGCTGTTATATTTATTAACCATATCGCCATAATATTTTGTGGCATCAACTTTATCAAGCGAAGCTTTTATTACCGGCGTAAAAGCCGACATTAATTGCGCTGTTGTTTTTTCTCTAAAAAAATGTGTGGCACTTGTATCTCCGTTTCTTACAAGCCCAATAGCATCCTGAATACTCATACTTTTAATGGCATTAACAAAAATAGGTTTAGCATAACCTGCAGCATCTTCAGCACCACGGTTTATCTGCAAAATAGCTTTATCAACCAAACTTCCAAAACCAATATCTCTTAAAGTGTTGGCAATTTTCTGTGCATCTTCAGGCACCAGTATTTTGTATAAGGCATCTTTAAAAAAACCATCTTCTTTATTCAACTTTAGTACGGCACCTGCCAAACCCTGGCTCAACGCTTCTTTTATTCCTTGGCCAGCCTCGGCTTCAGTAACACCAACTCCTGTACCCTGGGGTAATTGTTTAAGTACATCGCAACCGTAAAACAGGCTGGAGAACAAGACTACTGCTAAAATTTTTTTCATACTTACAATTTTGCTTTATTTAAATATATGAAAGAATACTGGCAATTACAGTGCCGAAAACGTCAAATACACAAATGAACCGTATGCGGTATCTTTGCTGACCTAATTTAAAAGCATACAGAAATTATATGAGTACACAACATTTATCAGAACAGGAAATTATCCGTAGAGAAAAATTAACAGAACTTAACAAATTAGGTATTGATGCCTACCCGGCAGCACTTTACCCGGTTAACAGTACATCGATTTACATAAAAGAACATTACAAGGGTGAAGAGAATAAGGCTGATTTTGCAGATGTATGCCTTGCTGGCCGCATTATGAGCGTGAGAGATATGGGCAAGGCAAATTTTGCTGTGCTGCAAGATAGTGTTGGCAAAATACAGTTCTACATTAAGCAGGATGATATTTGCCCTGGCGATGATAAAAGCATGTATCAAACGGTTTGGAAAAAATTAGTTGACATTGGCGATATTGTTGGTATTAAGGGGTATGTGTTTACAACAAAAACCGGCGAAACTTCTATCCATGTTAGAGAGTTTACCATACTTACCAAATCGCTAAAACCATTGCCAATTGTAAAGGAAAAAGATGGTGAATCTTTTGATGAAGTTACAGATCCGGAGTTTCGCTATCGTCAACGCTATGCCGACCTTATTGTGAATCCTGAAGTAAAAGAAACTTTTATTAAGCGCACCAAAATGGTTAACTCCATTCGTGAGTTTTTAAATGAGCGTGGCGCTTTGGAAGTTGATACACCAGTTTTGCAAAGTATCCCTGGTGGTGCAGCGGCAAGACCTTTCACTACGCATCACAATGCGCTTGATGTGCCTATGTATATGCGTATTGCCAACGAACTTTATTTAAAAAGATTAATAGTTGGAGGTTTTGAATGGGTGTACGAGTTCAGTCGCAACTTTCGTAACGAAGGTATGGATCGCACACACAACCCCGAGTTTACTGTGCTTGAATTTTATGTGGCTTATAAAGATTACGAATGGATGATGGACACCACAGAGCAAATGCTGGATAAGGCTGCCATGGCTACAAATGGTTCTACAAAAGTAATGGTAGGCGATAAAGAGATTGACTTTAAAGCACCTTACAAAAGAATAACCATGTATGATGCTATTAAAGAACATACTGGTTTTGATATTAGTGAAATGGACGAAGCAGGCGTAAGAGATGTTTGCAAACAACTAAACATCCATGCTGATGAAAAATGGGGTAAAGGAAAATTGATTGATGAAATTTTTGGAGAAAAGTGCGAAGGTAATTATATACAGCCAACTTTTATTACTGATTATCCGGTGGAAATGAGTCCGCTTACAAAAAAACATCGCAGTAAACCCGGACTGGTAGAGCGTTTTGAGTTGATGTGCAACGGTAAAGAAATTGCGAATGCCTACAGCGAGTTAAACGACCCTATTGAGCAGCGTGAACGTTTTGAAGAGCAAACTAAATTAATGGAGCGTGGCGATGATGAAGCTATGTTTATTGATTATGATTTTTTACGTGCGCTTGAATATGGTATGCCACCAACAAGTGGTATTGGTTTTGGTATAGATAGAATTGCTATGTTGCTCACCAATCAACATTCAATACAGGATGTCTTGTTTTTTCCTATGATGAGGCCGGAGAAAATTGAAGAATAAAAATTAAATACTTCACAACGCCGATGTTTTAAATTCAGCGGCCATTTTATGTACCATTTATTGCACTGTTGATAATGTGCATATTAAATTGTATTTTATCGCACATAATAAAACAAGTTTTATGAAATCCCCACTACTTACACGCCTTGCTGAAATATTATTTGCCCTTTGCATCGGCTACTTCGGCATTTTACATTTTATGAATGGCGATAAAATGAGCGGGCTTGTACCAGATATTATGCCGGGCGACGGAAGAAACTGGATATATGTAACAGGTGCCTGTCTTTTGGCAGCCGCACTTGCTATAATAATCAACAGGCTTAAAAAACCGGCTTGTTATTTACTGGCTTGCATGTTGTTGATATTTATTATCACCATTCACTTGCAGCCTGCTATGGATGGCAGTCCCGCTAATTTATTAAAAGACTTTGCTCTGGCAATGGCCGCCATCATTATAGGAAATAACTCAAGGCATAAATAAAAAATCCTTCTGAAAATAATCAGAAGGATTTTTATACATTGTGTTTACCTAAGCCTTTTTTGTCTTCAATTTTCTTTTTAAAGTAAGATAGTCCAGAAAATAAATTACCCTCACAGAAAGGCTGTTAAACTGATTTCCATCAACAGTGTTTCCAAGATTTTTCAGATATTTTTGTTCAAAATTTCCACTGTATTGAAAGTTATCGGCAATATCTTTCCAAACAATACTGAAAAAACTTCCCTGTGCAAACTGCCAGTTAAACTGCATGTCCACGCTTAAATAATTATAATTCTGGTTTACATTTCCGTTGAATGGATTTGTTGGTGTTTGCAGCTTACCATAAGTATCCAACTCGTAAAACTGCTGTGGATTTACCTTGCTCCAGTAATGGCGGCCTCTTAAAGTAAGCCCCATTTTATTTGTGAAACTGTATTTTACGCTAACGACATTTTCAACACTTTTTACATTTCTTCGGGAAAAGTAAATAGTATCTCCTACTCTTGCGGCGTAACCTGTCTGGTTTTTACTAGTGCTAACATTAGTAGATAAATCAACAGAGAATTTGCTACTGAATCGCACTTTGCCATACAAACTATAATCAAAGTTTTTTCTATTGAATACACCACCTGTTCCCGCATACAGGCTTCCTCCCCAGGAAAGCTTTTTTGCCGAATTACTTTCCCACCAAACGTTTGCATTTATCCTTCCTTTATTCTGAAAAACGCGGCCATAAGATCTTGGCTCATAAAAATCGTTGGCACCTGGTCCTCCATTAACATTTATACCAAACCACCATAATCTTTTTGTCTGAGCATTAAGGTTAAGATTTAGGCCTGCCCCTTGGTACATCATTTCCTTACGCCTTAAAATATCAATTGGCGAAACCAACCTGCTGTACCAGCCGTTTATATTAATGCGTATCTGGTTATACCACCTTTTAGGTTTTCTCCAATTATAACCTGCCCAAAAGCCTTGGTCCATTGTGTTGTTGTTTGTAAAATAACCAAAATCACTTTTGTCGTATTTATCGTTGTACAAATCCTGCCATACGTTAAAAGTGAACCTACCGCTGGTTTTGCCCAGGTAAATACTGTGTGCATAGCCAGTTGTATTCTTTCCATCCTTTCCTAATAAATTACTAAAACTTACATTGCCACCAATATTCCATTTATTTTTCTTGTCGTTAAAATCAAAAAGGCCTGAAGTGACATTTGCATCATACGCATCTCCACTGCGCCAAACGTTTGTATTTACCAGCGAAATGCTACTGTTATTTTTTAAGGTTTGGTCAAGCACTAATACGTTGTAATTGGTAAGCGGCATATTCAGTTCTTTCCTCGTTTCGTTGGTAATATCGTCTTCAAATTTTGTAAATTGGTTTTGTGTTACTGCATTTAAAATGCCAATGCCTAAACCCTTCTGCGTGCGTCCACTCACTTTTGTTGCGTTAATAATTTTTGCCTGGCCGGGATCCTCAATTACTCTTTCGTTAGCTCCCGGCGAAAGATATTTTTTGTATCTCGGGTCTATACCAATCCTTCTGCTATAAAATAAATTCCCCTTATTAAATAACTCAACGCCTTCAGTAAAAAATGGGCGGTTCTCACTAAATTTTTGTTCAAACGGAGTAAGGTTTAAAGTAAGATTATCAGCAGGCACCTGACCAAAATCCGGTATCAATGTCATATCGAGCGTAAACGCCTGGTTAATACCATACTTTACATCCATTCCGCCATTTACTGTTGTTTTATTTTTATCCGCAACTGCAGCACCATCGTGGTTTTTGTAAACAGATAAATAGGGCGAAAACTGTAATCTCATTGGTGGTTTTATACCTTCAAGACCGGTAAACAATCCTTCCTGCGTTAAAAAACCGTTTGCATTTGGGTCAATAGATTGCCAGAATAATTGCTGCCCGCTTTTTTGCCTTTTTCTAACAATATTAAGTCCCCAATCCTGCACATTTTTTTTACCAAATCTTATGGCTGAATATGGAATAAACATTTCAAAACTCCAGCCATCAGCCTGTAGTTTTGCTTTACTTTCCCAAACGGCATTCCAGCTAAAATCTTCGCTGTTGCCATTTGAATTTGGAGAAACCTTTGCATCCCATTGCTCGCCAAGCGGCGTAACAAAATATTCGAAGCCGTTCAATTTGTCAACATAGGTATCAAACACAATACCTATAAAATCGTTGTTGCCAAAACCGTCCCGGCCACTTAATTCAGCTGCAATACTGTCTTTAAATTTTTCGTGGAGGTAGCCACCCACATAAATGCCTTCGTTGTCATAAACAAAATAAACCTGCGTTGCGTTTTCCGGGTTTTCGGGGGTAAATGGTTTTGGCTGCAGCTCTGTAAACTTATCAGCCAACGGTGCATCTTTCCAGGCTGGTTCATCTAATACGCCGTCAATTTTAATGGAAGTAGTAATTCTTTTAGCCGAAAGCTGCCTTTTGGCAATTTGACTGTAAGCAGTTGAGGTTAGCAGAATGCAAAAGCATAATGCTTTAATGGTAAAACATTTCATGGCTATACTTTAGTTGGTTTGTGTATCCCCATCTGATATTTATAGATAGTCTTAAAAACTATAATAAACAAAGATGGTATCAGCATCATTCATGGCGTAATGATGCTGGTACGAAATTAAACGTACAAATCAAAGAAATGTTACCACTCATCAAAGAGTAATCTTCATTTAAGATTTTCTTAACAGGAAATTTTAAACAAAAAGGTCGTTGTACAATTGTGCACCCGGCACTACAGAATATTTAGATAAATCCGTAATACCTTCAGCAGCAAGCACATCTTCATCAATAAAGGTATTACCGGTGCAGGTGGTTGATGGTTTAGATAAAATATAATATGCAGCATCTGCAATAATATCAACCGTGCGGCTCATCTTCATCAACATTTCTCCACCCAGCAAATTGTTTACTGCGGCAGTAGCAATTGTTGTGCGTGGCCAAAGTGCATTTGCTGCCACATTGTATTTTTTTAGCTCCGCAGATAAACCCAATGCAATCATACTCATATCGTATTTGCTGATGGTGTAAGCCAGATGGTTTTCAAACCATTTTAAATCCATATTTATTGGCGGCGATAAATTTAGAATATGCGCATTGGTGCCTTTTTTTAAATGAGGGATACAGGCACGGCTCATCATAAAAGTGCCACGTACATTAATATCATACATCAAATCAAAACGCTTTGGTTCGGTTTGCTCTGTTGGCGTTAAATTAATTGCCGAAGCGTTGTTAATCAAAATATCAATACCTCCGAATTTTTCAACTGCCTTATCAACCACATTTTGTATCTGATCTTCAAAACGAATATCGCATTGCACAGCTAAAGCTTTACCACCAGCATCCTCCATTTCTTGCGCAGCAGAAAAAATAGTACCGCCAAGCTTTGGATTTTCTTCCACACTTTTAGAGGCAATTACAATATTAGCACCTTCCGCCGCAAGGCGTAAACCAATGGCTTTACCTATACCACGTGATGCTCCTGTGATGATTACTGTTTTGTTTTGAAATGACATAGCAAGTTTTTTTTCAAATCTAATACAAAACCATTTAACCCATGTATTTATATAAAAAGCAAAAAAAATACTAAAAAAATTAAACAAATGTTTGATTAGTTTTAAACAGTTGTTTAACTTCGCACCCCAAATAACGATAATGGTAAGAAGGAATAAAAAGATTAAGATTATAGAGACAGCCGAAAAACTGTTTGCAGACAAGGGTTTTGATGGCACCTCGGTGAGGGATATTGCTGATGAAGCTGGAATTAATGTAGCGATGATTTCCTACTATTTTGGCTCTAAAGAGAAATTGTTGGAAGCATTATTTACTTATCGTGCTGAAGACACTACGGTGAAACTGGAAGGAATGTTGAAGAATAAGGAGCAATCGCCGATGGAAAAGGTGAACATGTTGATAGAGTATTATATAGAGAAGTTTCATAACCAGTCTAGTTTTCATAAAATAATGAGTAGAGAGCAGGTGACTATAAAACATTCTGCAACTTCTGAATTAATACATCGTTTTAAAAAACATAACCAACAATTAATAAAGGAATTGATACAGGAAGGTCAAAAAAGCGGGGACTTTGTAAAAAATATTGATATCCCTATTTTAATGGCCACATTAATTGGTACTGTATCGCATATTGTAACTACGCAGCATTTTTACAGAGAAATAAATAACCAGCAGGATATGCCTGATGAACAATTTCAAAAGATGATGAAGAAGAAATTAAATACACATTTCAAATTTATTTTTAAAGCAATACTTACCAATGAAGCATAGAATAATATTATTTTTTGTGTTTGTTTTCAGCATACAAAATTCGTATGCACAGGAAACTAAAACACTTACACTAATGGAAGCAATTGAGCTAAGTCTTAATTACAACAAACAATTAAAGCAGAACAAAGACAAGATTCTGGAAGCGTCAACCGCAGTTAAGGAAGCTTATGAGCGGCAGTTGCCCGATGCAGGTGTAAGTGGCTCCTATCTCTATTTACCTGTAAAAGCAAATATAGATTTAAAGGCGGGTTCAAGCAACGGTAGTAGTCCGAGCGTTAGCCAGGTTGCTTATGGTACCGTAAATGTATCGGTACCGCTATACGCAGGTGGTAAAATTAAGTACGGTATCGAAAGTGCTAAATACCTGGAAGAAGCCATAAAAGCAGATGCTGAAAATGACAAGGAATCGGTAATTCTTAATGTTACTTATGCTTGCATAAATCTTTATAAAGCATACACAGCTATCGGCCTCGTTAAGGAAAATCTTTCCACGGCACAACAAAGGGTAAAGGATTTTTCTAACCTGGAAAAAAACGGGTTACTGGCAAGAAATGATTTGATGAAAGCCGAACTACAGACATCAAACATAGAGCTCACTTTGCTTGATGCAGAAACAAATTATAAACTGGCGTATGTAAATATGGATTTGATGATGGGCTTGCCGGAGCAAACAATACTCGTTCCAGATAAAAACGGATTAGCATTACCAACAGCCATTAAAACGTTGGAAGAATACGAAACCGATGCATATAAAAGCCGTTACGACATTACAGCTTTATCTTATCGTAAAAAAGCAGCGGGCGTTGGCGTTAAAGTAGCCAATGCCGATAAATATCCTTCCATTGCATTTACAGGTGGTTATATTGCTGCTGATATTCCTAATTTTTTAACCGTTTATAATGCAGTAAACGTAGGCGTCGGCATAAAATATAATATCGGCAGTTTGTGGAAAACAAAAACAAGAATTGAGCAGGCTAAATTAAAAGTGAGCCAGATACAAACCAACGAAGAAATACTGAACGATAACATTAAACTACAGGTTATACAGGCTTATGAAACTTACCTGGTTAGTGTTAAAAAAATTGAGGTGTATGAAAAATCTGTGTTGCAGGCAACTGAAAATTACCGCATCACTAAAAATAAATACGACAACTCTTTAGCAAACACCACAGACTTATTAGATGCTGATGTTGCTTTATTGCAAGCTAAATTAAGTGTTACCAATTCAAAGGCTGATTCATTTCTTGCCTACAACAAATTATTACAAACAACAGGAACATTAAAATATTAATAAAAAACAAACAACAGGTTTATGGACCAGAATACAAACGAACAAGCACCTGCACCAACACCAATTGCAGAACAGAAAAAAAAGGGAAGCAAAGGTTTCATTATTGTTTTAGCAATACTTGTTATTGCCGGCACCTGGTTTGGCGTAAGCAAATACAAACATGGTCTTAAGCATGAAGAAACTGACGATGCGCAAATTGAAGCCAACATAAGCCCGGTAATACCACGTGTGGCGGGCTATGTAAAAGAAATACGGGTAAAAGATAACCAGCGTGTAAAAAAAGGCGATACACTTTTATTGCTTGATGAGCGTGACCTTGTTTTACGTGTGCAACAGGCAGAAGCTGCCCTTGCCACAGCGCAAAGTAATTATGGTGCAGCCGAGGCAACAACATCTGCTTCAAAAGCAAGCATTGCCAGCACAAGAGCCGGCGTATCAACTATTGATGCACAGATAGAGGCTGCCAAAGTAAACCTGTTAAGAGCAACACAGGATTACGAGCGTTATGCTAATCTTATAAAAGACCATTCCATAACACAACAGCAATTTGAGGTAGCATCTGCCGCAAAACAAAGTGCAGAAAAGCAGGTGCAAATATTAGAGCAACAAAAAAATCAAGTATCTCAACAAACCAATGCGGTTGCTTCTCAAAGTAACGCTACTTCCTCACAGATTGGAGTGGCCGGTTCAATTATTAAACAACGTGAAGTAGAAGTTGCCCAAGCTAAACTTAACCTTTCCTATGCTGTGATTACTGCACAGGAAAGCGGCTTAGTATCAAAAGTAAATGTGCAGGACGGGCAGTTTATACAAGCCGGGCAATCATTATTCAGCATTGTAATAAACGAGGATGTGTGGGTGGTTGCGAATTTTAAAGAAACACAGCTTGCAAAAATGGCAACGGGACAAAAGGTTACTATTCATGTTGATGCTTTTCCAAGTCATTCTTTCGAAGCAACACTTACATCATTTTCACCAGCAACAGGTTCACGTTTTGCATTATTACCTCCGGATAACTCCAGCGGAAACTTTGTAAAAGTTGTGCAGCGCCTGCCTGTAAAAATAGAATTTGACAACAATGCCACTGACAGCCTAGTAAAAAGATTAAGACCCGGTATGAATGTTTCTGTTGATGTACACATTAATTAAGCAGCCAACAGAATAAATAATATTTTATGCAACAAATGGAATCGTTGGTAGAGTATGGCAGCAGGCGTATAATTATTACCATTACTGCCATCTTTTGCGCCTTGCTTGAAATTGTGGATACCACCATTGTAAACGTGGCTCTGAATGATATGCGTGGTACGTTGGGCGCTACGTTAAGCGAAGCTGGCTGGATTATTACTGCTTATGCAATTGGTAACGTAATTATTGTACCTATGACGAGCTGGCTATCGCAGCAGTTTGGCCGCCGCAATTATTTTGCTGCATCAATTATCATATTTACCGTATTTTCTTTTTTATGCGGAAATGCCACCGGCATTTGGGAGCTGGTAGCCTTTCGTTTTTTACAAGGTGTTGGTGGTGGTGCTTTGCTGGTAACATCGCAAACAATAATTACAGAAAGTTATCCTGCTGAAAAAAGGGGAATGGCGCAAGCGATTTATGGTTTGGGCGTTATTATTGGTCCAACGTTGGGGCCGCCGCTTGGTGGTTATATTGTAACCAATTACAGTTGGCCGCTTATTTTTTATATTAATATTCCCATAGGCGTTATTGCCGCATTGCTCACCATGCAATTTGTAAGAAGCCCCAAATACGGCGAAAAAAGTAAAGGAAGGGATATTGACTGGTTGGGCATAGGCTTGCTTGCCATTGCTATCGGCTCTTTACAATACGTGCTTGAAAAAGGGCAGGATGATGACTGGTTTAGCAGTACAACTATTATTACGCTTTCCATTACTGCTGCCCTCGGTTTGTATTTTTTTGTATGGCGTGAGTTAACTTTTAAAAAACCAATTGTTGATTTGCGGGTGCTCAAAAATGGAAACCTGCGTGTAGGTACAATACTATCTTTTATTTTAGGTTTTGGCTTGTACGGAAGTACATTTCTCATACCCTTATATGTACAATCTGTTTTAGGCTGGACAGCATTACAGGCTGGCCTTTTAATGATACCGCCTGCACTTATGACTGCTGTTATGATGCCAATGATAGGTGCGCTTTTACAGAAGGGAGTGCCACAGCAATACCTTGCCGGCGGCGGGATGCTATTGTTTGCAGTTTTCTCTTTTTGGGGGCATGGCATTTTAACGCCCAATACCAGTGCAGATGATTTGTTTTGGGCGTTGATGGTAAGAGGTGTTGCTATGGGTTTACTATTTATTCCAATAACCACACTTGCACTTTCAACTTTAAAAGGGCAGGAAATTGGACAGGGCGCAGCTTTTACAGGCATGATGCGACAACTCGGAGGTTCGTTTGGTATAGCGCTCATCACCACATTTTTATCGAGGCAAATAATGGTTCACCGCAGCGATTTGGTATCTAAGTTAGATATAACCAATCCCGCAGTACAACAACGCTTACATGGCATGCAGCAGGTTTTCATGAATAAAGGTATGGCAGCGGATGCTGCTGTAAAAGCCAGTTATGCAGGGCTTGATGGTATGGTGATGAAGCAGGTAGCCATACTTTCTTATATGGATATGTTTATGTACCTAGGCTTTATTTTCCTGGCTTGTGTACCTTTTGTATTGATTGTAAAGGGCAATAAAAAGCGCAAGATAGATTTGGCGGAAGCGATGCATTAGAAGAACAGCCGCCCCTATCCCCTAAAGGGGGACTTGAGGAGTATAAAAACTCGAATTGCTTGTGATATTGCAAGCCATTGGGCGTTAAAGTTAAAGTCCCCCGTTAGGGGGTAGGGGCGA
>JBBQPX010000053.1:0-11554 GCA_038216775.1 Chitinophagales bacterium | reverse complement strand
GGTTACTTAAACTGGTTTACGGTTGCTGCTGATGGCAGCGGAGGACTAAAGCAAATTACCAGCGATAAGAAAGATAACCGTGCCATCTCCTTTAATAAAAAAAGAACGCAGGCTGTTTATTTTTGCGGTCGTGATGAAGTGCGCCTGCTTAACCTGAAAACCATGCAGCAGCAACTGCTTGTTAAGGATGAAATTTGGGGATTCAATAATTCGCAACCCATGTTTTCACCTGATGAACAATATATTTCTTTTAATGCCTTCCGTGGTTTTGAGAAGGATATTATGCTCTACAATCTCCAAACTAAAAAGACATTCAATCTTACCAATACTGGCGTTACAGAATCTGACCCCATGTGGTCGGGAGATGGTAAGTATCTTTATTTTTCTTCATCAAGATTAAAGCCATCGTTTCCATTTGGTTCACAAAATCCAAGTATCTGGCGCTTGGCTTTGGAGAATATTGACGAGCCATTTCGTTCTGATAAATTCACAGATTTATTTAAAGAGAAAGATACCGCGAAAAAAGCTTCTGCTAATGCAGACAGTGCAATTGTAAATATTGATATGGATAGAATAATGGAGCGTATGGAATTGGTTAGTCCTGCATTTGGTTCGCAGAGTTTGGTAGCTGTTTATCAAAAAGGAGAGAAGACAACTGTTTTTTACAGGAGCAATCACAGCGAAGGAAAACCAGCATTATGGAAAACGATAATCGAACCTTTTGAAGAAAATAAAACAGAAAAAATTACTGGTACAGAAGGTGCATTTGATTTTGATATTGTTGCCGTTAGCGATAAATTTTATCTTAATAGCAAAGGCGATATTTCGAAAATGAATCTGGAAACTAATAGAGTGGATGGGGTAAAATTAAGCTATACATTCAGGCGTAACCTGCAGGCAGAATTTAGCCAGATGTTTGAGGAAGCCTGGGCTAAGATGGAGATAAATTATTATGATGAAAATTTTCATGGACTGAATTGGACAAAGACTAAGGAAAAATATGAGTCTTTTGTTGCGCATTTAAATAACCGTGCAGATATGCGTATTCTTTTAAACGATATGCTGGGCGAACTTAACTCATCACATCAGGGTTTTAATACCGGTGGTGATGATGAAAAAGTAGAACTCTCTAATAGAACTATGGAAAGTGGCATTGTTTTCGAAAATGAGAATCCCTACAAAGTAAAATATATTGTAAAAAGAAGTGCTGCAGACCACAAAGGAGTTGATGTTAGGAGTGGTGATGTGCTTGCTAAGGTAAACGGCCTAACTGTAGACAAAAATACTGACCGCAATTATTATTTCAGCAAACCATCTTTAGATAAAGAAATGGTATTAGGTTTTGTAAGGGATGGTAAAGCCTTTGATGTAAAAATTCATCCGCAGCCATCGTTGCTCAATAATTTTTACGATGAATGGATTGATAATAACCGGCAGCGTGTTGATGATAAAAGCAAAAACCGAATAGCCTATTCCTGCATGAAAAATATGAGTACTGCAGAATTGGAAAGCTTCATAATAGATATGACGAAGGAACTTAACAACAAAGATGCTTTAATTCTGGATTTGCGCTACAATACAGGTGGAAATGTACACGACGAAGTTCTGAAATTTCTGGAGCAACGCTCTTACCTGCAATGGAAATACCGTGAGGGAAAATTAGCCCGCCAAGGCAATTTCACTCCCTCTGATAAACCCATCGTTTTATTGATAAACGAACAGTCTTTGAGCGATGCGGAAATGACTGCGGCTGGTTTTAAATCTTTAAAACTCGGCACTATCATCGGTAACGAAACCTATCACTGGATAATTTTTACAAGTGCAACTTCTTTAGTAGATGGTTCGGCTGTTCGACTGCCAAGTTGGGGCTGTTATACCTTAGATGGCAAGGACCTCGAAATGTCTGGTGTAACGCCTGATATTAAAATTGTAAATAGTTTTGAAGATAAAATAAATGGGAGAGACCCACAAGTAGATAAGGCAGTTGAAGAAATTATGAAGCAACTGGAGAAAAAGTAAACACGGATTTGGGTTGTTAAGAAATTATTAATTATTATTGCAAAACAAAAATTGCCACTCCGTAGAAACGGAGTGACTTTTAACGATTGCTTGCTATATGAAAAATTTATAATTCCCTTTGTTTGCTGACATTTCAGCTAATTGGCCTTAAGAGCCTTCTAACGATTGATTGTTCCTTTTTTAACGATTGCCCGTCCGAACGGATGATTTATTTTGCAATGTTTCAAAGTATTCATCCGGGCGGGCTGCTGTATGAGCTAATTAATCATCGTTTGTTACACAAATATAAGATGGTTACTTTTGCAGGCATAATCAACTTCGTGTAGATTATACTATGCTAAAAGCGTTTTAGAATAGTGAAACCCTTTGCCATTAAGGGTTTTGTTAAATACAGTATATGATGCCCAACCGCTCTACAGACATATTGTTTCAGTTAATTAAATCTCTTGAAAAGGCGGAAAAGCGGCATTTTAAGCTCTATATCAAGCGAAGCTCATCCCGTGAAGACCTTAAAGTAATACAGCTTTTTGATGCCATTGATAAAGGCAAAGACTATGATGAGCGAATAATACTAAGAAAACTTCCGGGTATTGAAAAGCCCCAGTTTGCTAATTTAAAAGCTCATTTATATAAAGAAATACTGGCAAGCCTGCGGCTTTTAAAAAGTACAGATAGCATTGATTTGCAGTTGCATGAACAATTGGATTATGCTCGTATTCTCTACAACAAGGGATTGTATCTGCAGAGCTTAAAAATATTGGAGCGTGCAAAAGATTTAGCCAAGCACTACCACCAGGAAAGTTTTTTAATACAGGTAATATCTCTTGAAAAGAAAATTGAAACATTACATATTACCCGAAGTGGTGATGGAGCGGCAGAAAAGTTAACGCAAGAGGCGACAGAGGTAAACGTTCAACGACAGGAAATAACAGCATTATCAAATTTAGCTTTGCAGCTTTACCGGTGGTATGTAAAACACGGCCACGCCCGCAATCCCAAAGATGAAAAGGGGGTAAGGGATTTCTTTAAACAAAACCTAACCATTGATACTACAAACATCAATGGGTTTTATCAACAGCTTTATCTTTATCAAAGCTATTGCTGGTACGCATTTATACGGCAGGATTTTTTGATGTATTATCGCTACAGTAAAAAATGGGCAGACCTTTTTAAGAATGAGCCCATGATGATAACTGTTGAAACCGGGCATTACATTAAAGGCATGCACAACCTGCTTACTGCTAATTTTGATTTACGAAATTTTAAACAGTTTGATAAATACCTTGCCCGTTTTGAAAGATTTACTCTTTCAAAACCGGCAATGCAGCATGATAATTTTCGGATGCAGGCATTTGTATATTTTACAAGTGCCAGAATTAATCAGCATTTAATGAAGGGTACTTTTGGTGATGGAATTAAATTAGTTCCTGTTATTGAAAGAGGGCTGGATGAATTTCAAATGTATATCGACAGGCACCGGGTGTTGGTAATTCAATACAAAACCGCATTGCTGTATTTTGGCAATGGAGATTTTGAAAAATCGATAGACCAGTTGCAAAAAATTATTAACGGTCCGGTAGATATGCGTATTGATTTGCAATGCTACGCACGCCTGTTGCACCTTATGGCACATTTTGAACTGGGAAACGATGCTATTATAGACTCCTTAATAAAGTCTGTTTTTCGGTTTATGTCCCGCATGGAAAACCTTACTGTGGTAGAGGAGGAAATGTTTAAATTTTTGAGAAATAATACTTACGAATCTGCAGCAAAACTAAAACCCGGTTTAAAAGAATTGTTGAAAAAAATTAAGCAGTTTGAAAAAAACCGTTATGAAACAAGGGTATTTTCTTACTTAGATATTATCAGTTGGATAGAGGCTAAAGTTTATGATAAGCCTATGAGTATTATTGTGCATGAAAAGTATTTAGAAAGTAAGCACAGGTAAATTAAATACGTATCCAGTCTATTGATACATCAAAAACAAACATTCGGCTTAGCTTAAGGTTTATTTTATTTGCATCAGCCTTGTTGAATTTTATTTTTGCGAACACAGGCTCACCATCTTGCACAGCATAAATAAAACCTTCATATCTCTTTTTGCGTGTGTTATATGCCAGGTCTTTTATTACGGTATATCCTACAGTGTCTGTTTTGCGGGTTGATGATTTTATAAACGCACTGTATTTATTTGTTGCAACTTCTCTTATTTCATAAACACGTGTGCTGTCGCTGGAGTGCCACAATCCTTCAATTTTTTGTGCGTGAGAAATGAAACTTAAAATAAATAGAAATAAAAACAGCATTATTTTTTTCATAGTCAAAATTTTTATCTGAAACGCCCTAGTTTTTTTGTGCCGAACCAAATGTCTTTAACTGTAAGTCCGATATTAAACTGATAATAATTTTCCTGTATCTGGCTAAGGGAGCTGCTGCCACGTTTACCTATTTCCAAACCACCATTAAAGGATAAGAAACGTGAAACGTTTTTACCACCCCCAAGGGTAATGGCATAATCTGTTAAAGAATTGCCTCCTAAAACGATATAAGATTGTTCCATTTTTGCTCCGGCGGCCAGGTAGTAATTTTCCCAGGTGTAATTTGATTTTGTTTTTTTAACACTATATTCAACTCCCGCATGAAGACCGTAAGCATCTTTTATGTAAGTGTTTTTGTAATTTAGTGATGTTGTTTTCCAGTTGTTGTAATCTCCCTGCAAGTGAAACGATAAACCTTTTTGGTTAGCAATACTGTAACCACCACTTATTGTAATGGGCATTTTAAAACTTATATCTTCAGGCTCGGGTGTATTAATTACAACACCGGATTCATAATACTCTGTAGTTTTCTGTCCTTTTAAATTTGTATAAGCAGTTGCCGTAATACCGAGTGTGTGTCGCCATTTCTTTTCGGGAGCAGTGTAATATTGCAACCCTGCCTGTAATGCTGCAGCGTTATAAAAATTTGTTTCTTTTCTTATAATATCTAAGCTAATATAAGGGTTGAAGTAATCTATATTATTCTGCACGGAGCCAAAAAGCCAGGATGTTGTAATGCCTGCTGAAAGGCGGGATTTAAGTTCTTTTGCCAATGAAAAATATACCTGGTTAATGCCTCCCGTTCCTTCAGTATATTTTACATAATTGGTATTGCCATCACTAACTAATGAGCTGGCTACATATTGAAAGTTAACGGTACTAAAGGGTTTCAGCCCGAAAGCAAGTGCAGTTTTCTCAGTTACTTTAAATGCTATGGTAGCCCGCTTGATAATAAAATCTTTCGAAGCTGCTGTAAGTGTATCTGCACCAACTAATTTAAACTGACTCACTTTTCCTCTGAAACCAAAATCGAAATTAATAGTTTTGTAAGGTATTGCAGTTAACGATGCCGGGTTAGAAAAATTATACGAACCTGGCTCACGCCGGGATACTGCTGCACTGCCGGAAGAAGCAAACCTGCCGAAGTCGTTGGTTTCAATATCACCAATACCCAGTATTGAATATGGGGAGGATACGTTCTGCGCTTCTGCATTTGCCCATCCACAAAAAAAAAGGCTTAGCGTTACAAAATACTTTTTAATCATAGTGTTTTTTTATAGGCCAAGTACATAAAGTTTCAATTGCACCGATTGGCTGCTTGTTTGATCATTAAGAACGAGTCGTTGTAAATCTGTATCAAAAGCACTTACTGTTGGGTAAAGTAATAGTGCTGATTTGGTGAACTGCCCCTCTGCAATCAATGCATTTATGTAAGTTGAAATATCGTAACTGTAGTTCGTATTCTGCCCATATAAATAATCTATGGCCAGGTTGCCGGTTTGTGCAATTGCTTCTGTAGATGACGGGTAATATAATGGAGATATTACATAATTATTTTCGTCTGTAGTATATAAATTTAAAATACCCGGTAATTTGTATGGATATGAATATGATGTAGGATTGGGTTTTATTATCAACTCCGCTTTTACCACTTTTATATAGGGGTGAAGTTCTTTAAGATTTAATATAGTAGGAAAAGAAAGTTTGATATACGAGCCAAGATTTGTATTGAGGTATGCCTTATTGCCTGATGAAGCACTTGGTATTAATTGCGCCTTTTTATTAACAAAGGATGCAAAATCTGCATTGGTATATCTGAAGTTTATGTTATTAAATTGCTTTGTTTTTGTGTAATAAAAATCTATGTGTCGTTGTTGTGGATACAGACCGTTATCGTGAAAATTGAGCCGCATAAAAACAGAATCTGACGGTGCTGAAAAGTAAGCAATGCTGTTAGTAATAACGGAGTCGGTAGTAATGTATATGCCCTTAAAATAATTGATAAATTTCTCTTCAGTAGAAATATCATCATTATTATCTTTAAATTTTGTCAGCAATTCCTGTCCAAGTGCATTCGATAGTTTTATGTGAACATCTGTACCGGATTTGCCGTATAGGCTTATTGTTTGCTGACCAATAGGGGTCGGGTCGTATGCAAATGAATTTGTGTTATAATACGCATCAGCGTTGTAGGCAGCATCAACAATATTTTGTGTAAGCCTGTATACATTTAATTTTACCGGTTTGGAACTGTCGCCATAAAATGAGCCTGTTGGCCTGACGATTAATTCCAGCGAATCCATAGTGAGGGCAAGGGTTTCATTAAGTACGGGATTAGTACTAGGTAGTGTAAGCTGCGTGTAAGCGCCTGCTTTAACTACGCCAAAAACAGAATCATAATGATAGCCTGCACTTAAAATTTGATTTGCTGATGTTCTAAATGAATCTACCTTATATGTTTCAATATCCACTTTGTAATTATCCAGAACGGTAATGTTTGGGTCGGCCTCCAAAACAGATTCTCCAAATTTAATATCTACTTTTTGGCATGATTGCGTAATACTGATCAAACACAAAGCAATACCTATGATTTTATTAATTTTCATTAAATTTTAATTGTGTGTATATTTTAGCCGGGTTAAAAAAGGGGGTATGCTTTAAAAACTAAATTTCTTACATACCCACCCATCCGAACACAACCCTTAGCCGTGCAATTGCCTATGCACAAAAAATTGTAAGCCTTAAATACTTTAGCAGAATAGATTAGTTATCCGTAGTAATTACATCAACATCAGGAAAAAACTCCCAAAGGTCGTCAAAACGGGTACTGCTGTTATTTCCTGTTGTAACGTAACCTCTGTTGCCAATGGTAAAAGCCAAGGCGCCTTCTCTCACAGTTCCTTCAAAGCCTGTTTTTTGAGCCCAGGTATCATCTCCAAAATTATATTCATAAGTTGTGCCTATTACGCCACTTCTGTAACCAAGAGTTAGGTAAGCTTTTCCATTCATAAGAAAAGCAACGGCATTGCTCCTGGTAATATAATCTCCATAATTATCGTCGTATGTTTCGTCACTTATATTTGTAATTTTTCTTTTTTCGGTCCATGAATCTGTGGTAGCATCGTAAGCCCAAAAATCATTCAGGTAACTGCCATTATTTATTCCGGTAGCTACATATGCTTTTTCATTGTAAACAAATGCAACCGCATCTGTTCTTTTGCTACCAGTCAGGCTGGCCATTTGTGTCCACGTATTGCTGGTTGGATCGTATTTCCATAAATCTTTAAGGTAATTTCCGTCGAAGCCTGTAGTTACGTAACCATTATTGCCAATAGCAAAGGCAACTGCGCCATATCTTGCCGTACCACCAAAGTCTGCCACACGTGTCCAGGTATTTGATGTAGGGTCGTATTGCCAAAAATCCGACAGTTTATTAATGCCATCGTAACCAGTACCTACATAACCTTTACCATTCACTGTAAAGGCAACAGCACTGTTTCGGGCTGTGCCCGGAAAGTCGGCTTTTTTAAGCCAGGTGCCATTGGTCTGGTTATATTCCCAAAAATCGTTAAGGCGGCTAGTGCCATCATAACCACTGCCAACATACACTTTGTCGCCAATGGTAAATGATACAGCTTCTGTTCTGCCAACACCTTCAAACTCCGAACTTCTTTTCCAGTTGCCGATTATATCGGTTGAGTCAGTGGAGGTTTTGCTACAGGACGAAACTGCAATTGCCAGGCATAATAAAATAATTGCGGATTGTAAACGGGTTGTAATTTTTTGCATAAACATGTTTTTTTTCAATGCAAATATTTTCCTAAAAACAATTAAAAAAAATGTTAAAGGAACCGAAACGGACAAAGCTGCCACCGAAAAGGGCAAATAAAGGCTTGAAGTAAAATGTACAAAATGATTTAAAATTCTTGCAATTACTTTAACAGTATGTATTGTTAAAAAAGGCATTTAAAGTTTTTTCCCTTCACGGGCTTTCACAACTTTGCGCCTTATTAAAACTGCTCATGTTTAAATTATTAAGAGAAAAAAAAATATTTTACAGGCTGATATTACTCTCCTTAATAACCACGCCGTTATTTGCTATTTTGGGAGGAACTCCATTTTTTAGATTTGAATTTAAAAACCTTAATACTTTTTTAGAGGGCATAATTTTTACAGCAGTTATTACGCTCCTTTTCTGGATAATAAACATTTCACTTTTATTACTTGCTGAAAAATTCACGATACTTAAAAGTATTTTTTTGCGGGCTGGCATAAGCATAGTTCTTGCAATAACTTTCTCTGCTATAGGTTTCAGCACTTTCATGCCTCCCAGGCAACCTTTACAGCTTCGGCTTTCAGGAGAAGAAAATCGTCAGCGGATTATTGCTAGTCAGCCTTTAAATATTGTGGGTGATGCATACAAATTAGAAAACGGAGATTCCGCATTTACTGTATTAAAACCAGCACAATTTAAAGCAAAGTCCCCCAAGCCTTTCTTTTTTCCGATGATATTACGCTCTCTAACCATCAACCTTATTATTCTTACTTTATGCGAACTGGTGTTTTTATATTTCAGAAAACAGGAAATTGAAAATGAAAATATAGAGCTTAAACAAATGAATCTGGAAGCGAAAAATAGCCAGCTAAAAATGCAGCTGCATCCTCACTTTTTGTTTAATTCATTAAATACACTTCGGTTACTTTTAAAAAAAGACACCGACAAAGCGGAGGATTACCTGCTTAAACTTTCAGATATTCTGCGTTTTTCAACAACCTCTGCATTAAATAATGTAGTTGAAATTGAGGATGAGTTAAACCTTTGTATGGCTTACCTGCAAATGCAAAAGGTACGGTTTGGAGATATGCTTAACTTCTCTGTTACAAATTCGGCATTGTATAACGCAAAAGGAAAATTGCCCGTTTACTCGCTACAGCTACTTGCAGAAAATGCCATTAAACACAATTCATTTACAGAAGAAGAACCGCTTATTATTTATATAGATTATGATGAAATGCAAAAGGAAATTACTGTTAGAAATAAAGTGCAGCTAAAAAGAACGATGGAGCCAACAACTAAAACAGGATTGAAAAATTTGGATAAAAGATACAGGCTGTTAAACCATACCGGCATTTATGTGTCTAACAGTTTAGGTGAATTTAGAGTATCTATAGATATTTTGTAACGCTGTTTAACAAAAGAGAGATTTAATTTTATTTATTATGGATGTTGTTATTATTGAAGATGAGAAACTGGTGTCGGAAGACCTTGCAGCAATCCTGAAGTCTATTGATAAAACAATTAACATTAAGCAAACCATCAGCTCTGTGAAGGAAGCTATTAATTATTTTAATGAAACTGCCTCCCCCCAACTGATTTTTAGTGACATACAACTTGGTGATGGATACAGTTTTGAAATTTTTAGTCAATTACAGCAGTCAGCACCGGTAATTTATTGCACAGCTTTTAACCAGCATGCATTGCAGGCATTTGAGAACAATGGTATTGCGTATGTTCTAAAACCGTACACTAAAACAACAATAAAACAAGCATTGGAAAAATACAATTTGCTTAAACAAAATTTCAGCTTTGAGAAGCAGATTAATTATGAGAGTTTAATTACAGCACTCGTGCCTAAGAGCAATAAGCCAGCCACTTTGCTGGTAAGCAACAAGAATAAAATTATTCCTGTAAAAATTTGTGATGTTGCCCTGTTTACTATTGAACATAAGGCAACAAGTTTAATAACTTTTAACAATGAAAAATTTAATATAAATAATACCCTGGATGAACTGGAAGATATTTGCGGGCCGGAATTTTTCAGGACGAACAGGCAATTTTTGCTGAATAAAAATGCGGTGAAAGATGTGGTACACTACAGTTTTAGAAAACTGTTTGTAAACCTTTCTACTGAAACAAATTTTGAAATAATCATTAATAAAGAAAAATCAACTTCATTTTTAAACTGGCTTAAGGGTTAATACATGTTTTTTTGTTTTAAACCGATTTGTTAATCTTCAATTTTCCGAAATAATTCCTCAAAATAACTACCTGCTTTTTCAAACGAATATGGCAGCTTGTTGAGTTTAAATTTCAGCTCCATTTCATTCTTTAAAACCCTGGCCTTGGCTTTTTGTTTGCTGAATAATAAACGGGAAATGGTTTCATAATATGCCCATCGGTAATTATTCAGCAGTATAACTGCATCCTTTGATTTAGCGATTTCTTCAGCATTCAATTTTTCAATTGTGTAATTTGCATAGTTGGTTGAAACACTGTCTGCTGCTTCTTTAAAATTAAATCCCTTAATTAATAATTTATTTACCAGGCCATCATCATGTAAATAATTATCTAAAAAAAGATTCCATGTTGAGTCGGAGTTCGAATTGAAATAAATATCCCGTTCAAATAGATTTTCTTTTAAAATATTGAGCAGTATTCGGTCGCCTTTTAAAATGTATTTACCGTAGAGTGTAGGCTTCATCTGCCAGGTAAATTTTTCTACACTGTCTTTTGGGTTGCTAATGGTAAACAGGCGACTGGTAAATTCTATATAATCAATATGCTCAATTTCTTCATCTGTAAAACTGATATCAAGCTTTTTATTTTGTTTTAAATATTTGCAGTACCAAGCCGTGTTAATGAGATTGGCATCAACAATAGTGACATCTGTTCTGTAATTTTCTACTGATTGCAAATACCAACAAGGAATGGTAATATTATCGCCGTTAGTAACCAGAATTGCATTTCTTGAACAACTGTTAAGAAGTTGGCGGTTGTAATGCAGAATAGGCTCGATAAATCCACCCCTGCGCTTACCTTCTTCAAATGCCCATGTAGCAGAGTCTTCCAGGTGTCTTACAAGGTATGCCTGTGCAAGGCTGCCCCAAATAGAACCGAGTTTGGCGTAAGGGTCAAGAACTATGTATTCGCCCTTGTACGTCGGTTCAAGCTTATTCACGATTTCAAAATGTTCGCTTGCTTCAAGTGTAAGGCGTTTGGTCAATTCAAACATGGTACTGCCTTCATTGGCATTAATGCGGTCAATAGCGTATCCTAAAAAATAATGGAGCTCGGCGTTTTTTGGATATAGCGCAACCTGATTTTTTAAAATGCGGTATGCTGCGGAATAATCGGGCGTTTGAGAAACTGCTTGGGTTCTAAATTCTGTTTTTCCACTGTCTGCAATGGGGGTTTGCGCAAATGATGCCGGGCCTGC
>JBBQPX010000052.1:0-11584 GCA_038216775.1 Chitinophagales bacterium | reverse complement strand
GGTCGGCATCCCAGTTTTTTAATTTGGGTTTTATCAGCTCCATGGTAACGTCGGTTTTGTTTAAAACAGTTTGCAAAAGATCTCTGGCAAACACATGTTTTTCTTTGCTAAGTATATCATTAAAATTCACATTGGCAGGCTTATTCAAAAAATTCATCACCAGTTGGTTCATCATCTCTGCATCATCATCCCAATGAATAAAATGCTCCTCCACATGACTGATAAAATCGTCGTTTGGCAGCATTAAATCGGTGAAAATAAATTCAAGTATTGCCTTTTCTGCTTTGGGGTTTCGGCTCTGCTCTTCAATATACTCTTTATATTCCGGCGATGCTACCAGCTGCTGGTAGGTTTTCTTCAACAAATCATCATCAATAACATGCTGAAGCTTTGTTTCTGCAACTGTTGCTTTAAAAGTTACATTCTCCAGTATCTTCCAAAGTAATTCATTGCCGGCAATTTTTGTATTGATGTTAAGGTCGGCTTCGGTAGGAAGATGTTTTGATGCCTTTTGGCGGGCATCAGTTTCCGAATATCTTGCTACTTCTGTTATAAAATAAACTAGGTAGGTAAATATCTGACGGCTCTGTTCAATCTTCTTATTTAGAATATTTGTTGCCTCACCGGGTTTTACATCTCCATTCATGCTATCTATGCTATATAAGGTCTGCATAACTTTTACCCGGATATTTCTTCTGCTAATCATGCTCTCAAGAACTTTTTAATTTGAAGCTGCAAATGTAAGAAGAAGTTTGGGGTTTTGGCTTGAAGGTTTTGCCTGCGGCAAAAAAAGGTTGCCATAGAGGCACAGAATTAAAGAAACTCGATTTGTATTTTTCCGTGCTTATCCGTAGGATGCTGTGCATGTGCCTCTGTGGCAATTTTGTTTACTGCGAAACAACAATACTGACAAAAAATCATGCAAGTTTACCCACATTTGATGTCTGCTGAAAAATTTTCACTTAAAACTGCCATCTTATGTATGTAAATCTAATTGGTACAATAATGGCAGTACCTTTGCCGACCGTTAAAAACGGATTTTAAATTTCTTAAATAAATCAAAAACTAATACAACTATGGCTAAAGTAAAAAGTGCTCCAGCTAAATTGAGCATTACACCTTTGCACGACAGGGTTATTGTACAACCTGCTGCTGCTGAAGAAAAATCTGCCGGAGGCATTATTATTCCGGATACTGCAAAAGAAAAACCTCAACGTGGTACTGTACTTGCTGCTGGTCCTGGTAAAACAGACGAACCAGTTACCGTTAAAGCAGGAGACGAAGTTTTGTATGGCAAATATGCTGGAACAGAGATTTCTATTGCAGGAAAAGATTACCTGATCATGAGGGAGAGTGATATATTGGCGATAGTGTAAAACCAGCCCCCATCAAGCCCCTATCCCCTAAAGGGGGGAAAAGGCAAGCTCTTTTAATTTTATACATTTCAAAATACTAAAACCTGTTTTGCCCCTCAGGTTCTAAAGCCCCTTCAGGGGTTTGGGGCTCAATTTTTATGGCTAAAATGATATTCTTCGATATTGAAGCAAGAAATAAAATGAAAAAAGGCGTTGATACTTTATCTGACGCTGTAAAAGTAACCCTTGGCCCGAAAGGCCGTAATGTGGTTATTGAACGCAAATTTGGTGCACCATCTGTAACTAAAGATGGTGTTACCGTTGCAAAAGAAATTGAATTGGAAGACCCAATTGAAAACATGGGCGCACAAATGGTTAAAGAAGTAGCTAGCAAAACTGCTGATATTGCAGGTGATGGTACTACTACCGCAACAGTTTTGGCACAGGCAATCATAAGCGAAGGTTTAAAAAACGTAGCTGCAGGCGCAAACCCAATGGATTTAAAACGTGGTATTGATAAAGCAGTTATTGCTATTGTTGAAAACCTTAAAAAACAATCTCAAACTGTTGGTAACGATAACAAAAAGATTGAGCAGATTGCATCTATATCTGCCAATAACGATAAAGCTATTGGTGCTTTAATTGCACAAGCAATGGCTAAAGTTGGTAAAGAAGGTGTTATTACTGTTGAAGAAGCAAAAGGTACTGATACTACTGTTGATGTGGTTGAAGGTATGCAGTTCGACCGTGGTTATATTTCGCCGTATTTTGTAACCAACAGCGAAAAAATGCAGGCTGAATTAACCAATCCTTACATTTTAATTTACGATAAGAAGATATCTACCATGAAAGATATCCTTCACATTCTGGAGAAAGTTGCTCAAAGCGGCCGTCCTTTAGTAATTATTGCAGAAGATTTAGATGGAGAAGCTTTAGCAACATTGGTTGTAAATAAATTACGTGGCACTATTAAAGTGGCTGCAGTAAAAGCACCAGGCTTTGGCGACAGAAGAAAAGAAATGTTACAGGATATCGCTGTATTAACGTCTGGTATTGTAGTTAGCGAAGAGCAAGGTTACAAATTAGAAAACGTTGATTTGGAGTATTTAGGTTCTGCTGAAAGCGTAACTATAGATAAAGACAACACTACAATTGTTGGCGGTAAAGGTAAAAAAGCTGATATCACTGCAAGAGTAAATCAAATTAAAGCACAGGTAGAAACAACCACTTCTGATTACGATAAAGAAAAATTACAGGAGCGTTTGGCTAAATTGGCAGGCGGTGTTGCGGTATTGTACATTGGTGCTGCTACGGAAGTAGAAATGAAAGAAAAGAAAGACCGTGTTGATGATGCATTACATGCAACAAGAGCAGCGGTTGAAGAAGGTATTGTACCAGGCGGCGGTGTTGCTTATGTGCGTGCAAGCGATGTTTTAGAAAAAATGAAAGGCAGCAACGAAGATGAAACAACTGGTATTGCCATTGTTCGTCGTGCGGTTGAAGAGCCGTTACGCACCATTGTTGAAAACGCAGGTTTTGAAGGCAGTGTTGTAGTAAATAAAATTAAGGAAGGCAAAGGCGATTATGGCTTCAATGCTTACAGCGAAAAGTATGAAAACTTACTTAAAGCTGGTGTTATTGATCCTACTAAAGTTAGCCGTGTAGCATTGGAAAATGCAGCTTCTATTGCAGGTATGATGTTAACCACCGAGTGTGTGATTGCAGACAAGCCTAAAAAAGAAGAAGCACACAGCCATGGCGCTCCTGATATGGGCGGAATGGGTGGATACTAATTCAGTTCGCAATTGGCAGTTGCCGGTTCGCAAAAATACAGTCCCTCTTGCAGTTTTGCAGGAGGGATTTTTAAATATTTTTTGATTGTTAACCTTTAAAAGAATAGAACCTATGAAAGTAAGTTTGAAGCTTTTGAATGATTATTTCAAAAAAATCATCAAGGCAAAAAAATCGGATTACTGGGATGACAATCCCTTTGTAATTCTTTAAAAGCTGTGCTCTCCTTTTTTAAAAGGAGGGCTTTTTTTTATTTTTTTTTTAATTTATTTGATTACATATCAAATGAACCAATCTGCTACTTTAAACGTTAACGATTAAGCGTTAATAATTTAAATTGCCTTCAGCTTTAAAATAGCGCTAACTTGCGGTATCGTATTTCAATAAAAATTAATGATAAATAATAATGCTTGTAATAATTCTTTTTTTTGTGTGCCATTGGTATCTTTCTCTCTTTATGCAGACTTTTATGCAGCATCGTTATGCAGCCCACGCTGCATTTAGCATGAACAAATTTTGGGAACGCTTTTTCTACATTTTTACTTATATAACTCAAGGTTCATCTTACGTAAGTCCACGGGCTTACGCCATTATGCATCGCATGCATCATGCTTATACGGATACAGAAATGGATCCGCACTCTCCAAAATTCGACGATAGTATTTTTAAAATGATGTGGCGCACCCGCCAGATTGCTGCTGGTATTTATGATGAAACCCATAAAGTGGAACCTCGTTTTATGAAAAATGTACCCGATTGGCCTTTGATGGATAGAATTGCAAATTCTGTTGTATCCAGACTAGGGTGGATTGCGATATATGTAGCAATTTATGTAATGTATGCCCCTTCTGCATGGTGGTACTTGTTATTACCGGTACATATTGCCATGGTGCCTGTTCATGGTATGATCATTAACTGGTTTGCCCACAAATATGGCTCAAAAAATTTCGAACTGAAAAATACTTCAACAAATCTTTTTAAGGTAGATGTTTTTATGATGGGAGAGGGTTACCACAACAATCACCACAAAAGCCCATCATCAACAAATTTTGGCTTTAAATGGTATGAGCTAGATCCTACTTATTTAATGATTCGATTTTTAAGCTGGGCAAAAGTTATTAAAGTTAATAAGCTTAAACCCGTGCCTGTGGTTGTTAATCAGCAGCATCAACAAGCTGTCCATAGTCAATAAATAATTCTTCACCTTTTTCAATAGCTCTGATAGCCTCAAAAAATTCTCCATCATTTATTGAGATAATATTTGGCTCATCAGCATGATTTAAAAAGTTAACCAGATCCATCTTTTTAAAACCGTAGTCGGGCACAAAATAATTTTCTTCATCGTACAGGCAATAGTTTTCAATCAGTGCTTTTGAATGGTCTGGTAATTCTTCAATTTCTTTTTTTGATATAGATATCCATTTTTCATCTGATGTTTCTTTCGAAAACATTTTTCGGCATCCTTCGGGAATATCCCGCAGGGCAAAAACGCCTATACCCTCAATGGGAGAGGGTTTTATCATTACCCAGGTATTGCCTGCCAGTTCCTGTAACAGTTCTTCTTTAGTCATAGCTAATTGTCATATTGAGCTTGTCGAAATATAAAGCCACGAACAATAAAATATTGCGCAGCACAGTATGTTAACATAATAAACACTCCTGCAAAAGCAAATGGTTGGTAAAATTTATTAATAGCCAGCAGCGAATCAGAAATTACAAATGCCGCTGCTCCTGCCAGATAATAACGGGCAGCTTTTCTATTCACTTTATAATATACATGCAGGCTGCAAAGCAACATAGTACAAATAACTATCGAATAAATTACTACTGGCACTTTCAAATCTTTTAGGTTAGGATAAAGAAACCAAACAAGTGTAAATCCGTATGCAATCACCAACAATGCTAGCCAAGGCTGTTTTTTTAATATTGATAAGTAAGCAGATTTTATCCGCAGAAAAAAAATGATGTAAAGAATATGTGTAATTAAAAAGCAGGCGAGTCCAAAAATAAAAAATAGCGGATTCTTGTAATCAAACATTAAAAATACATCGCCCATCCACGAAAAAAATAAGCCAATAAGCAATAGATTTTTTCCGCTGGTAATTGTCTGGAAACTGAATAGCAGCAATGCTAACAAAGGAATTAGCAATGGCTTTGTTGCCATTTGCAGCATTGGAATATTTGCAGCTATAGCTACATTGTTTAACAATGCTACCACCCAAAATATAACTACCATTTTTTTTTGAGCAGGCTGCAACATAGGATTTACTTATTTTACTTAACCGTACATTTTATTGTAGTTCAATACGGCCGCTACCCGAATAGTAATACCTGTTTAAAGAATCCTTTATATACGCAGTATCTGTAAGTGGCCGCTTAAAAGGTTCCGCCAATTTGTAAAGTACAGAATCAGCTTTATACATAATTACGTTGTGCCCTCGTTTTGTAAGTGCGTTCATACGAGATGCAGCCTTTACAGAATCGGCAGTTACCATAAATACAACGTTAAATGTGTAACCGTTATTTACTGCCACGGGTTGTTCTACTACAGGTATTTTTGCAGCTAAACTGTCTGGTACAGCAATAGTTTTTTTTGTTGTATCTGCCACCTCAACTACAGGAGGTGCAGCAATAACAGTATTATCGTTTTGTTTTGTAATAAAATACCATACAGTAGCGCCAACTAAGCCAACAATTAAAACCAAAGCGGCAATCAGCAGGCCTTTTTTGTTGCTTGGTTTTGATTTATCTTCTGTAGCAAAAGAAATTTCAGGATTTATTGCTTTATCTCTTACCGCAGGATTGCTGTTTGGTACTTCGGCTTTCGGGTTAAATGAATGGCCGATTGTAAATTCTAAATTACCCTGCTGACTTTTTACCAGCATACCCATTCCTTCAATTTTAAAAGGCTTGCCTATGTTTAAAAATTGCTTTCCCAGCACTAGATAAGAATCGAGATCGGCTGAAGCCAATGACTTCATTTTACGTGTTTGCTCTACAATAAATCTTATTAAAGCATCATCTTCAACAGCCTTTGGGTTATACTGAAAGGTTATAGCATTCTCGGGTATTTCAGCCTCCTTGTCATTGTCTTTAGGTGCTACAAAATCTGGAGAAAGGGTGAAAGTTCCCATACCTTGTAAGGTAACCTCCTTAGCTATGTAAAAGTGCTGAACCAGCAGTTGTTCTATCTTCATTTAGAATATTTTGGGTAAACAAACCTACAAGATATTCACTACATAACAAAGTGCTGTTAAATTGCATTATTTTTGTAAGATGCTTTCAGAAAAAGATAAAGAGTTTATTACATATTGGGAAAAGGAGAGAGAGCGGCAAAATGGTATCGCTGCCAAGTTGCTTTCGGGAATACCGATGGCAATTCTTTTTAGTATTCCAATTTTACTTTTTATAACGGCTATCTATCTTTTTTTACCAGAGTGGTACACAAAAGTTTCGAGCAGATTGCCCGGGTCTATTACTACTATTGTTGTTGCTCTGATTATATGCACATTATTTTATGCATACTTCCGTATGCAGCTTAAATGGGAAACAAATGAGCAGCATTACCGGGAGCTTTTACATAAACAACAAAAAAACAATGATTTTTTAACCTGATAGTAAATACAAACAAAAACTACAATGAACAAAAAACAAGTTTTAATGCTGGCTATAGTAGCCTTATCTTTTACCGTATGCGCTTGTAAAGAGGATGCGCCTACATGCATTTCTAATAATACCGGTATTCCTACAGCACAGGAAGTCGCTTCGCTACAAACATACATAACAGCAAATAATATAACCGCTACTCAACACCCTGATGGTTTTTTCTACCATATTAAAACTCAGGGAACAGGCGCAACACCAACGCAGGCATCAACTGTTTATTTTAAATATACCGGTAAACTTACCAACGGAGTAGTTTTTGATACCAGCGGTACTACGCCATTAGTGTCAGTTTTATCTGGACTGATTTTAGGCTTTAGACGTGGAATGCCATTGATACAAAAAGGTGGAAGTATAGATTTATACATTCCGCCATCGTTAGGTTATGGCTGCAGCTCCTTACCTAAAATACCCGCAGGTTCAAATCTTATTTTTAATGTAGATTTAACAGACGTACAATAAATAAAAAATATTTTGAGCCACGAAGCTATTTCAGTTTTTGATATGTTTAAAATTGGTGTAGGACCCTCAAGCAGTCATACCCTTGGCCCGTGGCGTGCCGCACAGCGTTTTACAAATTCGCTGGTAGCAAAAAATATAATAAATCAGGTTAAAGAAATTCGGGTTTTATTATACGGTTCTTTAGCAAAAACAGGAGTTGGGCACGGTACTGATATTGCCGTACAACTTGGGCTAAGTGGCGATGATCCGGTAACTTTTGATGTGAACAATATTGATGCAAAAATTGCTGATATAAAACACATGAAAAAAATAATACTCGCCGGTAAACACGAAATTGATTTTGACCCCGCCGAGGATATTGAGTTTTTAATGAGTGAGTCTTTGCCGTTTCACCCTAACGCTTTAAGTTTTTTGGTTACGCTGCATAATGATGAAAATTTTTCGGAAACATTTTACTCTGTTGGCGGTGGTTTTGTAAGCAAAGAAGGCGAAGTGGAAATGGGCAGCGCTGATGTGGTTCTCCCTTTTCCGGTAAACACCTCTAATGAACTACTACATTGGTGCATGAAAACCGGAATGAATATCAGCGATATTGTGTTGGAAAACGAATCTGCCTGGCGTAGTGAAGCCGAAACAAAAGCAGGCGTGCTTAATATTTGGCGTGTAATGAAGGAATGTATTTACCGTGGCTGCCATACCGATGGTATTTTGCCGGGCGGCTTACAGGTAAAGCGGCGAGGTGGCGGGTTAAATAAAAAGTTAACAAACAGTCGGCAATATTTTGACTACAACAGTTGGTTAAAATTGGTTAAACAGGGCGGTAATAATTTTACCTACATATTAGACTGGGTAAGTTGTTTTGCATTAGCTGTAAATGAAGAAAACGCAAGTTTTGGCAGGGTAGTAACAGCGCCAACTAATGGCGCTGCCGGAGTTATACCTGCCGTGTTACAATATTACATTGCCTTTTGCGATGGAGATGATGAAAATAAAATTATTCAATTTTTACTTACAGCATCAGAGGTTGGCAGCATATTTAAAAAAGGAGCAACTATTTCTGCAGCCATGGGTGGTTGCCAGGCCGAAATTGGTGTAAGCAGTGCCATGGCTGCTGCTGCACTTACCGAATGTTTGGGTGGAACCCAAAGGCAGGCTTTAATGGCTGCCGAAATTGCCATGGAGCATCACCTCGGCATGACCTGCGACCCTATTGGAGGCCTTGTGCAGGTGCCTTGTATTGAGCGTAACACCATGGGCGCAATAAAAGCAATTACTGCAAGCCAGCTTGCTATGCAAAGCTCACCCGATTATGCTAAAGTAAGTTTAGATGGTGTTATAAAAACCATGTGGGAAACAGCTTTAGATATGAATAATAAATACAAAGAAACTGCCGATGGCGGATTAGCGGTGAATGTGCCGTTGAGCCTTTCAGAATGTTAGAAGTGTGGTGTACGATGTACGAAAACTCTACGTGTAGGTTCCGGTCGTAAATCGTTCAGCACACATCGTTCATCAAACCCCATACTTCCTCTTAATATCCCTGTCGCTTTCCCGCTCTTTAATGGTGTTTCTTTTATCAAAGTGTTTTTTACCTTTACCAAGTCCTATCTCCATTTTAAAGTAGCCAGATTCGGCAAGGAATAATCGTAGAGGTATAATAGAGTAGCCTTTTTCTTTAACTTTATTTTCCAGTTTTTTTAGTTCACGCTTATTCAGTAAAAGTTTTCTTTCCTGCAGTGGCTCGTGGTTGCTATAAGTACCAAATGAGTATTCCGATATATGCAGACTTTTTACAAATAGCTCGCCATTGTCAAAAACACAGTAGCTATCGTTAAAACTTGCCTTACCTGCCCGTAACGATTTAATTTCGGTGCCGCTAAGCACCATGCCTGCTGTGTAGGTAAGCTCAAAAAAATATTCGTAATGTGCTTTGCGATTTGTAAGTTCCAATTGCCTCTGTTTTTTACAAAGGTATTGAGTTTGGTTTTTGTAAGATGATTTAAATGGCTTTGTATATTAACCAAGCACATAGAATTGCGATACCTGTTTGTTTAAAAGCTTGTAAACATCTGGTGTTCGCCAAAAGTTTTGTATAAATTATCGTGCACATAGCGAAAACACTGATTTTGCGGAAAATAAATTCCTAATGATTTCTTAATTATTGATCTAATAATATTAACTTTATTTTATAAATAAAATCGAATATGAAAGAAATATTTTATATACTTATAATGACTATTTTATTATTTGCTTGTAGTAAATCTGATCCTGCTCCTTCGCCCAACCCAACGGCTGTTTTACCAACCGTAACTACTGCCGCAGCTAATTCCACAACTACAACAGGGGTATCTATTGGAGGTAATGTTAGCTCCGATGGTGGGGCAAGTGTAACAGCCAGGGGTGTTTGTTGGAGCTTATCAACTACCCCGCTGATAACAGGCACCCATACAACAGATGGAACTGGAACCGGCGCTTTTTCAAGTGTAATTACAGGGTTAACTCCTGCAACGAACTATTATATACGTGCATACGCAACAAATAGCGTGGGTACCTCTTATGGAAACGAGGTGCTAGTGTTAACTTCCTCAATTGCGTTGTTACCTACTGTTAGTACCTCCGCTGTTAGCTTAATTAGTTCCGCTTCGGCTAATTGTGGCGGAAATGTTGTTACGGATGGAGGTACAACTGTTACTGCACGGGGTGTTTGCTGGAGTACTACAGTTGGACCTATTGCTACCGGCAATCATACAACCGATGCTAGTGGTATCGGAAATTTCGTTAGTAGCATAACGGGACTTGCGGCTTCTACGACCTATTTTGTAAGAGCATACGCAACCAATAGTACAGGAACTGCTTATGGTGTCGAATTTAGCTTTACAACTACCAGCCCCGATTTGTATGCAGCTGGATATGAAAATAATGGAACAAGAGATGTCGTAAAAGTTTGGAAAAACGGTGTTGCTACTGCTTTAACAAATGGGCTTAATGATGCCCGGGGACATTCTGTATACGTTGATGGATCTGATGTTTATGTTGCAGGGTATGAAGGTAGTGTAGCAAAGATTTGGAAAAATGGTGTGGCTACATCTTTGACAAACGGAACAAATAATGCCGAGGCTTGGTCTGTTTACGTTTCTGGATCAGATGTTTATGTTGGCGGGTATGATAATAATGTAGCAAAAATTTGGAAAAACGGGATAGCAACTGCTTTAACGAATGGAACTAACTCTGCAGAAGTATGGTCAGTTTTTCTATCAGGTACTGATATTTATGCAGCTGGCTATGAAGTTAATGGGGCAGTGGAACAGGCCAAAGTTTGGAAAAACGGAGTATCCACTTCTTTAACAACCAATAGTGGATATGCTCATTCTGTTTTTGTTTCTGGTGGGGATGTATATATAACAGGAGCCGAATTTAATGGGTCAAAATTCGTGAATAAGGTATGGAAAAACGGAGTGGCATCTTCATTAACTAATGGATCTAATGATGCGGCAGCCTATTCAGTTTCTGTTTCAGGCACAGACGTTTATGTGTCAGGAATGGAAACTAGTGGGACAATTACAGTAGCTAAAGTTTGGAAAAATGGGGTGGCTGTTTCTTTAAGTAACGGTAGTAATCAAGCCAGAGCTTATGCTAATATGATTTCGGGTACTGACGTTTATGCAGGAGGTTATGAATCAAACGGCACAAAATTAGTTGCAAAGGTATGGAAGAATGGTACTGCCACTTCTTTGACTAGTGGAACAAATAATGCAGTAGTAGTTTCTATTTATGTCAAATAGGGCTTTGCCAATGTTGCTCATACGCAAACATTCATAAGCCTGCAGCTTTGTTTTTTTACTCCAATGAGGGGGCGGAACCGATACATGTTCATGCTGAAAAAGCAGACATGGAATGAAATTTTTGGTTACTTACGGATGAAATAGAAATCCGGGAAGCTTTTTCTTACAACTTAACGCGTTCGGCCAAGATGGAAATCAAAAAAATAATATATCAACATTTCAACTTAATCATTGAATCCTGGAATAATCACTTTTATAATTAAATCATGGTAGCAACACATATTATAGAGGCCATTTCTTTTGAGGGAAATCAAATTTGTTTAAAGGTTGATTGGCAATTAATAAAATTACCTATTTCCAAAGTTTCAAAAAAGTTGGAATCGGCAAATGATATTCAAAGCAACCTGTACACAATTTCCCATTCCGGTTATGAAATTCATTGGCCTTTAATTGATGAAGATTTATTTATTAGTTCGCTACTTAAAAACCTATAAAGCAGAGCGGTTATTTTATTATAGTAACATAACCCGT
>JBBQPX010000051.1:0-11598 GCA_038216775.1 Chitinophagales bacterium | reverse complement strand
AAGAACAAAACTGTAATAAAACCGAGTACCCTTGGTTTAGAATTGAAAAATGATAAAACTTCGCTTTTAAATGGTTTTGTAGTAACCAAAACGCAGACATTTACTTTTGATGAAACCTGGAAACCCGTTTGGGGCGAAGTGAAAATAATCCGTAATTATTACAATGAATTGGCTGTAACACTTCAACAAACAGAAACGGACAGAAATATCGTTATCCGTTTTAAATTATTCAACGATGGCCTGGGTTTTAGGTATGAATTTCCAACTCAAAAAAATCTTATTTATTTTGTTATAAAAGAAGAGCATACACAGTTTGCTATGACTGGCGACCACACCGCCTATTGGATTCCTGGAGATTATGATACGCAGGAATATGATTATACGACGTCTAAATTATCGGAAGTTAGATCACTAATGAAGAATGCAATCACATCCAACGCATCTCAAGAGAGTTTCTCACCCACAGGTGTGCAAACCTCACTAATGATGAAGACGGCGGATGGCTTATACATTAATCTGCATGAAGCGGCGCTTATTAATTATTCTTGTATGAATCTTAACCTTGATGATAAGAATTTCGTTTTTGAATCGTGGCTTACGCCCGATGCAAAAGGAGATAAAGGTTACATGCAAGCGCCTTGTACATCTCCTTGGCGTACTATTATGGTAAGCGATGATGCAAGAGATATCCTTGCTTCTAAAATGATTTATAACTTAAACGAACCAAGTAAAATTTCTAATACCAGTTGGATAAAGCCCATAAAATATGTAGGTGTTTGGTGGGAGATGATTACAGGCAAAAGTAGCTGGAGTTACACCAACGACTTTCCATCAGTGCAACTTGGAGTTACAGATTATTCAAAAGCAAAACCAAACGGAACGCATGGTGCTACTACAAAGCATGTAAAAGAAATGATAGATTTTGCCGCAAGCAATGGTATTGCTGCTGTACTGGTAGAAGGCTGGAATGTGGGATGGGAAGATTGGTTTGGCAAATGTAAAGATTACGTGTTTGATTTTGTAACACCATATCCGGATTTTGACGTGAGAGGATTGCATGAATATGCAAAAAGCAAAGGAATTAAATTAGTAATGCACCACGAAACCTCGGGCTCAACCATAAACTACGAACGGCATTTAGATACTGCTTTTGCCTTTATGAAAGCCAATGGATATGATGCAGTAAAGACAGGGTATGTTGGCCCAATATTACCAGTTGGCGAAAAACATTACAGTCAATCTACCATAAACCATTACCAATATGTGGTTGAAAAGGCGGCACAAAAAGAAATAATGGTAAATGCACACGAAGCTGTTCGCCCTACAGGCATTGCCCGTACCTGGCCTAACATGATAGGTAACGAAAGTGCCCGTGGCACCGAATTTCAGGCATTTGGCGGCAGTAAGGCAAACCATGTTACCATTCTGCCATTCACTCGCTTACAAGGAGGGCCAATGGATTATACACCGTGTATTTTTGAAATGGATATCAGCAAACTCAACCCTAATAACAACTCACATGTAAACAGTACGCTTGCCAACCAACTCGCTTTATATGTAACCATGTATAGCCCTTTGCAAATGGTTGCAGATCTGCCTGAAAACTACAACCGTTTTAAGGATGCGTTTCAATTTATTAAAGATGTAGCGGTAGATTGGGATGATAGTAAATATCTGGAAGCTGAACCGGGAGATTATATTACTGTGGCCCGCAAAGCAAAAGATACAAACAACTGGTTTGTTGGTAATGTAAATGGATACACAGCACGTTCTTCAACTATATCTTTAGACTTTTTAGATGCTGGTAAAAATTATACAGCTACTATTTATTCCGATGCAAAAGATGCCGATTACAAAACTAATCCGCAGGCCTATGTTATAAAGAAAATGACCGTAAACAGTAAATCGAAAATCAAGAATGCTTCGGTTGCTGGCGGTGGCTATGCGATAAGCATTATTGCTGATAAATAGGATACTATTTGATATTCAAAAATTAGTTAAACAAAGAGTTATACCAATTCGGTATAACTTTTTGTTTACAATCATTTTCTTAAAGCACTGTTTCTTTTGCAGCTGCACCACAATGCAGGCTGCGAAATCGTTCCTGAATTATCTTTATTTACTTTTTAATTATAGATATTTTATAGGGTTCTGATGTCTGCCCATTTAGCCGGATAATTTATTGAAGTAATTCCTAAACCTATACGTTAACTGAATAGCGGTTTTATATCACTTAAAGTTACAAGTAAACAAAATACTCATTCAAAGTGTTTAACAGTACCAATTTAACCTGGTGCAAACCGTCGTACAATATGCTTAATCTTTGCTAAAACTGTTCAAAGTTTTTTATTTGATTGTATCTTTGCAACCTGTTAAAATATATTCAATTAATATTTCAAACGCTTAATAAAATAAACTATAAAAAATGGAAAATACGAACCAAAATGCTGCAGCAGATGATTCAATACTTGCAGAAATTAATCCCGAATCAAGCGCAGCTAAATGCCCATTTATGGGTGGTGCATTAAAAAGCAGTGCGGGTGCAGGCACAAGAAACCGCGACTGGTGGCCAAATCAATTAAAGCTTAATATTTTGCGCCAGCATTCCTCATTGTCCAACCCAATGGATAAGTCGTTTGATTACGCAACCGAGTTTAAAACACTTGATTTAAGTGCGGTAAAAAACGACATATATGAGTTGATGACTACTTCGCAAGACTGGTGGCCGGCGGATTACGGTCATTATGGGCCGTTCTTTATAAGGATGGCCTGGCATAGTGCAGGTACTTATCGAATTTCAGATGGTCGTGGTGGTGCAGGTTTTGGAACACAGCGTTTTGCTCCGCTTAATAGCTGGCCAGATAATGCAAGTTTAGATAAAGCACGATTATTGCTCTGGCCAATAAAACAGAAATACGGAAGAAAACTTTCCTGGGCAGATTTGCTGATTCTTACAGGCAACTGCGCCTTGGAATCTATGGGCTTTAAAACTTTTGGTTTTGGTGGAGGCCGTGCCGATGTTTGGGAGCCGGCTGAAGATATTTACTGGGGTTCGGAAGGAGAGTGGCTTGGCGATAAAAGATATACTGGTGACAGGGAACTTGAAAATCCATTAGCTGCCGTGCAAATGGGATTGATATATGTAAATCCGGAAGGGCCAAATGGTAATCCTGACCCCGTTGCTTCTGCACGGGATATAAGAGAAACATTTGGCCGAATGGCCATGAACGATGAGGAAACTGTTGCGCTTATTGCCGGTGGTCATACATTTGGTAAATCCCACGGTGCTGCAGACCCTGGCAAGTATGTGGGAAAAGAGCCTGCGGCTGCCCCAATTGAAGATATGGGCCTTGGCTGGAAAAACAGTTTTGGCACTGGTAGCGGTGCTGATACAATAACCAGTGGCTTGGAAGGCGCATGGACAACCACACCCACAAAATGGAGTAATAATTATTTTGAAAACCTTTTTGGTTTTGAGTGGGAACTTACAAAAAGCCCTGCAGGCGCACACCAGTGGAAACCTGTAAATGACGGAGGAGCCGGTACCGTTCCCGACGCTCATGATCCGTCAATAAAACATGCGCCATTCATGCTTACAGCAGATCTTGCATTAAGAATGGATCCTGCTTACGAGAAAATTTCAAGACATTATTTCGAAAATCCTGATAAGTTTGCCGATGCATTTTCACGTGCATGGTTTAAGTTAACTCACCGTGATATGGGGCCGATAGTGCGTTATCTTGGTTCGGAAGTGCCATCGGAGGAATTAATATGGCAAGATCCTGTGCCGGCAGTAAATTATGAAATAGTTAATGATGCAGACATTGCCGCATTAAAAAGCAAAATACTTGATTCTGGATTATCTGTTTCTCAATTAGTCTCAACGGCTTGGGCTTCAGCATCAACATTCCGTGGTTCTGATAAACGCGGTGGTGCAAATGGAGCACGCATTCGTCTGGCACCACAAAAAGATTGGGAAGTAAACAATCCCGCACAACTTGCAAAAGTTTTACAAACACTCGAAGCAATTCAAAAAGATTTTAATGCTGCTCAAGCTGGTGGCAAACAGGTTTCTATTGCTGATTTAATTGTGTTGGGTGGATGTGCTGCCATAGAGAAAGCTGCAAAGAATGCAGGCCATGATGTTACAGTACCTTTTACCGCAGGGCGTGCAGATACAACGCAGGAAAAAACTGATATTGAATCATTTGCTGTACTTGAGCCTGCCGCTGATGGTTTCCGAAATTATTTTGGAGGTAAACACACTTCATCTGCCGAAGAAATGCTGGTAGATAAAGCGCAACTGTTGACGCTTACAGCTCCTGAAATGACAGCCCTTGTTGGAGGCTTGCGTGTACTTGGCACCAATTTTAATAATACAAAACACGGTGTATTTACTAAACAGCCAGAATCTTTAACGAACGATTTCTTTTTGAATGTACTTGATTTGGGAACAACATGGATGGCAACCACAGATTCGCAAAATGTATTTGTAGGCAGCGACCGCAAAACAGGTGAGCCTAAATGGACAGGAACACGTGTGGATCTTATTTTTGGTTCTAATTCGGAGTTACGTGCAATAGCCGAAGTGTATGGTTGTGCAGATGGGGAACAGCAATTTTTGCATGACTTTGTTGCCGCCTGGAATAAGGTGATGAACCTTGATAGATTTGATTTGAGGTAATTGTTGATTTTACATATTAAAAGCGGTGATCCTTAGTTGGATCACCGCTTTTTATTTACTAAATTGTATTTTAAACTTTCATCTTTTTATGCTTATTTCTTAAACTGCTCCGTTATTTCCAGCACTATAATTCCGAATTTACGAAGTACGCTACGGATAATCATTGTTTCGCCATCAGGCATCAGGTACATGTGTTGAGACATACGAACGTGTTTTATAAACCCACGATTTACTTTTAACCGGAAAGTCCAGGTAAAATAATTGCCGTTTAATTCGCCACGTGCAGTTCCTTCAATATCATTTGCTGTTGCTTCTAAATGATGTTCATCAATTTGCTTTAACTGCCAGGTGCGGTGGTTTTTTTTGCCGTTACCGGGATATAAATCCTGCTCAATGTAAACAACGCCATCCTTAACAATACCTTCAGTTTCGGTAGTAATCTGGCTGGCTGGCTTTCCATTTCTGGCTTCTGTAACGCCGTAAGATTTTGTTTTGCCTATAAAGAATTTTACCGGATCTGTTTTTACTGTGCTGTTGGTAAATGCAGTTGGTTTTAGCGTGGAGCAACTGGCGACGGCTGCACATAAAGTGCAAGCTAAAAGTATTTTTATTGTCATGATATTGATAACCCATTTATCGTGCCATTTTTTTTAGCAGGCATTAAATCTATCCAAAATAAAATATCGCATAAAAGCTTTAACTTAAATAATATTGCATTCAGTATTGCAGTATTTAATCGCATATAAATAATGATTCCTAAGGCAAATATTAAACCATTGTTGTTCATCTCGGTGAGCATAATTTTTATTTCTTGTCTGTTTGCGGAAAATAAAACCGCAGAATATACCTCACTAAAAAATAACGAACGAATTAACGGCGTTAGTTTTGTAGCTTCTAACGAACCTGTTGTTGACAGTGATTTTATCGCCGTAAAAAATATTAATGCAAATTGGGTTGCTTTAATGCCCTTTGCCTTTATGCGATATATTGATTCCCCTGGATTACGTTACAACAGTAAGCGCCAATGGCGGGGCGAAACGGTGGAAGGGATTATAGAAGTTGCAAATGCTTTTGAGGAAAACGGTATTGCCGTGATGATTAAGCCACAGATATGGACAGGCAGGGGAGAGTTTTCAGGATTTATAAATATGCACAATGAAAGAGATTGGGTGAGTTTTGAACAGGAGTATAAAAATTTTATTCTTGATTATGCAAGAGCCGCAAAACAGGGACATGCAGCTATTTTTTGTATTGGCACTGAACTAAACAAATTTGCAACTTTAAGACCTGCTTTCTGGAATGAATTAATTGATTCGGTTCGAGCCAATTACAACGGGAAAATAACTTATGCCGAAAATTGGGATACTTATGAAGCCGTTCCGTTCTGGAATAAGGTGGATTATATTGGTATTGATGCATATTTTCCTATACAGATTGATAAGGATGTTACCGTAAGCGGACTACAAAACGGCTGGAAAAATCCACTACAAAAAATGGAAGCTATTAGCAAAAAAATGGGTAAACAAATATTGTTTGCTGAATACGGTTATCGCAATGCAGATTACTGTGCAAAGGAGCCATGGCTGCAGGATAACCAGGGCATTAATAATAAAAATCAACAATTGGCATTACAGGTTTTATATGATGAGTTGTGGAGTAAGGAATGGTTTGCCGGCGGCTTTTTGTGGAAATGGTATCAACATCGCTTTAGAAAAGGCGAGGTAGGTATTGATTATACTGTGCAGGATAAGCCGGCAGAAGAAGTAGTGAAGAAAAAATATGGCGAATAAATCATGCCGACATCAACCACAAATTAATCTTCAATAATTTCCTGCACCCGCCCAATCTGGCCATCCTCTAATCTTACTTTTATGCCACGATGGTGCTTTGGAGCGCTTGTGAGCAGATCTTTTACAACACCTTCTGTAAGTAAGCCGCTTCGCTGATCTTTCTTTAAAATAATATTTACAAGCATTCCCGGTTTAATATTAGCTCTCGTTGTTCCATCCATAAAGCATTTTTTTCTGCAATTTACTTAGGTTTTTTTGTTAAAAAATAGTTGATTTACTATGTGACCAGCCTGTTAATATGCAACCTTAAAACATCTTAGTCAGGTTGGTTTCTATCACTAACTCGTGTATCCAAAATGGAATATTTAATTTTGAAAAGTAATGTTTACTGTAGAATGTGATAAATTTGATTAAACAACAAATATGGCTAAGTTGCATAAAACGCTTTGTATAGATATTGGTGGTTCACACATTAAAGGTGCAGTATTAAATGAAAAAGGTAAACTGCTTACCGAGTATGTAAAATTTGACACGCCTTCCCAAGCAAATCCAGGTAATGTATTAAAAATTATAACCAAATTGGCAAAGGCTTCAGGAGATTTTAAAAATATTTCAGTTGGGTTTCCTGGTTATGTAAAAGATGGTGTAGTAATCACGGCTCCAAATCTAGGCACATCCGAATGGCAAAACACTAATCTTTGTAAAAAAATCAGCACACTCCTCGGTAAACCTTGCAAGGTAATAAACGATGCCGATATGCAGGGATTGGGTATTGCAAATGGCTCTGGTTTTGAGGTGGTGGCAACCATTGGTACAGGCTTTGGAACTGCATTTTTGTTCAATGGTAAACTACTCCCACATCTGGAGCTAGCGCACCATCCAATAAGCAAGAGCCTGGATTATGACCAGTACATTGGGCAGAAAGCAATGGATAAATGCGGAAAGAAAAGATGGAACAAACGTATGCAAAAAGTATTGGCCGTTGTTAAAACTGTTTTTAATTACGACCATTTGTATCTTAGTGGTGGCAACGCATCAAAGCTTAATTTCCCCTTGGATAAAAATATAACTGTTGTTGGCAATATAGATGGTATTAAAGGAGGAGTAAAACTTTGGCAGTAGAAAACTCCATTTCTTCCCAAGACCAACACTCTAGTAAAATCTAGAAAAATAGTTTAATGTAAACGCTATTTATTTTCGTCTTTGTTGGATTACGTACAAAATTATTCCGGCTCTTATTTGTGTCAACTAAACTCCCGTAAGCAAACAGCTGAACTCTTGTACATATGCCTTTCCTGTTTTTATTGATCATACTTATTGTAGAGGTTTTCCATACGAAACATGGATTCTTCAGTCAACTACAACAGACAAAAAAAGCGCCCCGAATTTAGGAGCGCTTGTAAATGTATTTAAATGTAGCAATTAGTCTTTTTCCGCCCTGCCTAATTTACTTCCATAGAGAACTAAATGTACTACAGCAAAAGCTAATGAAATGTAAAGTAATGTTCTGTCATTTTCAAAGCCAACTGAATATTGATGTAAAAAACCAACAATAGCCAATAATACACAAAGTGCAAGCCCAGATATACGGGCTATTTTCATTCCCTTTCTGGTATCTGTTCCATTACCTAAATGACTATGTTTTGATCCATACACTAAGTAAATGTCATATCCAATCAACATCCAAACCAATAAACGTATCCAGGTATCCGCAGGTAAAAATACCATCATAAATAAGCAAACTACAATACCTAAAATAGGTACTAATGGTACCAACGGGGTTTTAAAAGATCGCTGCAAATCAGGCATTTTAACACGCATTACCCAGATGCCGATACAAACTAATATAAAAGCAAAGAGAGTTCCTATACTTGTCATTTCGCCAACCACACGTGCCGGTACAAATGCTGCAAATAAACTTACAAATACCATAAACAATAAATTGCTTTTAGATGGTGTTTGCGATTTTGGATTTACAACAGAGAATATTTTTGGTATCAAACCATCTTTACTCATGCTGAAGAAAACTCTTGACTGTCCCATAAGCATTACAAGTATTACAGAAGAGTACCCAAATAAAATAGCTACAATAATAGCACGGTTAAGCCATGGAAAATCTGGAGTAACAACGCCTGCTGCATTTGCTGTACCCATGTGATCAATAGCTACGGCTACAGGGGCTATACCATCTTTACCTGCAAAGGTTGTGTAGCTGGTAACTCCTGTCATAACGTGAGCAAATAAAATGTACAAAACAGTACAAATAAGTAAGGAGCCAAGAATACCAATCGGCATATTGCGTTTAGGATTTTTTGTTTCCTGCGCAGCAGTACTTACAGCATCAAAACCAATGTAGGCAAAAAACACAATAGCTGCAGCTCTTATAATTCCGCTAAAACCAAAGTCGCCAAAATTACCTGTATTATCAGGTATGTATGGTGTGTAATTTGCATCTTTTATATACTTCCAGCCAAGAATAATAAATACCAAAACAACGGCAACCTTTATGGTTACAATAATTGCATTTACAGTTGCACTTTCTTTAGTGCCTTTAATAAGCAACAGGCTCATTAAAATAATAATACCAACAGCAGGCAGGTTAATTATGCCGCCATCCCATGGTCCAACGGTAAGGGAGTGTGGCAAATAAACATCAAACCCTTCTAAAAATTTAACAAGATAGCGGCTCCAGCTTATACCCACTGTAGCGGCACCAACTGCATATTCTAATACTAAATCCCATCCAATTATCCAGGCAATAAATTCGCCCATAGTAGCATAAGAGTAAGTGTAAGCACTACCCGCAACTGGAATCATAGAAGCAAATTCGGCGTAACACAAACCTGCAAATAAGCACCCAAAAGCAGCCACTATAAATGAAATGGTAATGGCAGGACCAGCATGATTGGCAGCAGCCATACCGGTAATTGAAAATAAACCGGCACCAATAATGGCGCCAATGCCAAGTGCAATTAATCCGCCTGCACCTAATGTTCTCTTTAGTGTATGCGAACCGGTTTCGGATGCTTCATTCATAAGCGCATCCATCGGTTTTCTAGCAAAAATACTCATGTAAGTTGGTTTTGATTTTTACGTAATAAACTGAAAAATAAGCAATAAATTCTTAAATAAACAACCGACGATACATTTTTAATACATTATGGAGCGTTAACAGGCATTATATATTATATTGCGAATCAAAAATGTTACGCTATGGAAATAACGCATGAGCCAACAAAAAAAAGCAAGTTAACACTCTACATATTTATTGCAATGGTTTTAGGTATTGCAGTTGGCTATTATGTAAATAAAAGTTTCCCCAACGAAACCGTTAAAACTTTCTCTGATAATGTTAAGCTGCTCACCACCATTTTTCTAAGGCTGGTGCAGATGATTATTGCGCCCATAGTATTTACAACCCTTGCTGTTGGTATTGCACGATTGGGAGATTTAAAAACCGTAGGCAGGGTTGGGGGTAAAGCCATGTTATGGTTTATAACAGCTTCGTTACTTTCGCTATCGCTGGGATTGGTATTGGTGAATATTTTTAAACCTGGTGTAGGTGCAGATATACAGCATAGCGATATGGCTTCTGTAACCGACCTGCTGGAAAAATCGAAAGGCTTTTCACTCCAAAAATTTGTAGAGCACGTTGTTCCGCGTAGCGTTATAGAAGCAATGGCTACCAACGAAATTTTACAACTGGTGGTATTCTCTGTTATATTCGGAATTGCACTGGCTGCATTGGGCAAAAAAGGCGAATCAATAGTAAATGCATTAGATACTTTATCGCATATTGTTTTAAAAATGGTAACCTATGTTATGTATGTGGCGCCTTTAGGTGTTTTTGGTGCCATGGCAGCAGCTATTGCAAAAAATGGTCTGGGTATCTTAAGCACTTTTGGTTGGTATATTGGTGAGTTCTATTTAGGTCTCGCCATTCTTTGGGGTATTTTGATATTTGTTGGATATCTTTTTTTAAAGAAAAGATTACCTGTTTTATTAAGAAGAATTGCAAGCCCGATGTCAATTGCTTTTAGCACAGCAAGCAGTGAGGCTGTTTATCCAAAACTGGTGGAAGAAATGGAACGCTTTGGTTGTAGCAATAAAATTGTAAGTTTTGTTTTACCGCTTGGTTACTCGTTTAATTTAGATGGAAGCATGATGTATATGACGTTTGCCAGTATGTTTATAGCACAGGCCTATAACATTACATCCATAACGGGAGATGTAGGACAACAAATTATTATGCTGTTAGTTTTTTTAATAACCAGCAAAGGTATTGCCGGCGTTCCCCGTGCATCGCTGGTGGTAGTACTTGCAACCGGTGCCATGTTTGGCATACCGCCGGAAGGCGTGGGTTTAATACTGGCCATTGATGTATTTTGCGATATGGGCCGCACCATGACGAATGTTTTGGGTAATGCTTTGGCTACTGCAGCCGTAAGTAAATGGGAAGGGCAATTGGAACACACATAAAAATAAGGAGTAAAAAAGTTATACATGCTAAATGCTATTTTGTTAGATTTTCAATGGCACCAGTTATTGCAGCCGCAATGGTATATTTTAAATGGCGGGCTTTGGTTTGTGCTACTAGTTGTGTTTGCAGAAACAGGTTTGTTTGCCGGCTTTTTTCTGCCTGGCGATTCGTTGCTTTTTGTTGCCGGCATTTCAGCACATGAAATTACCTTAGATAACGTGAAAGAGCCTGGGCTGGGCTACCAGTTTTTGCATTTGTTTGGTATGGATAATAACCACAGCTACTGGTTGGATCTGTTTGTTATAATACTATTGATTTCGATAGCTGGTATTTTAGGCAATGCATTGGGATATTGGTTTGGGAAAAAATTTGGAAAAGGTATGTACAGCTGGAAAGATAGATGGTTTTATAAAAAGCGTTACCTGCAAGAAGCGCATGAGTTTTATGAGAAACATGGAGGTGGTGCCATTGTTATGGCCAGATTTGTACCCATTGTAAGAACGTTTGCACCTCTTATCGCAGGTATTGTTGGCATGGATAAAGCAAAGTTTACCTTCTTTAATATTGTGGGCAGTTTTGCCTGGGTAGGCTCCATGATATTAGGTGGGTTTTTTCTGCAGAAATGGATATTGGATGCATTTAAT
>JBBQPX010000050.1:0-11729 GCA_038216775.1 Chitinophagales bacterium | reverse complement strand
TATTACACCTAATTAATATTTACTTGGCTGGTGGTCTCGAATTTATAAGACCACCAGCTTTATTGAAACAATCATGCATTTATACAATAAAATCACTTTGTTTATTCTCTTAACGACGCTTACGAATTATAACTCGCAGGCGCAAGTATTTAACATAGTTTGTGATACTGCAGATTGTAAATCGAAAATTGTACCACAAGTATATATAATAGGCACTTCGTTTGATGATGACGCGTACTTTAGCAAACCTATAGCTATGCAGCAGAAAGAAAGTACATTTTACGGCTCTATTTCATTAACACACCCTGTGTTCGTAACCTTAGCAAATACACAATTATTAGCAATCCCAAATAAAAATGTTAATGGTGTTTTAACTAGATACGGTGATGTATTTGTAATAAATGATACAAATAATATTAACCGATTTTTTAGAGATGTGAATGATACAATAGCCAATTTTGTTAGCCAGTATTCAAAAGCTATCAATTTTGATAAATTTTTAAAAATATTCGATTCATTGAAACAATACGTTAATGGCGTAATATCATATATCGCCTCTCCTTATGCAACGAAACGCTATTCAATTGACAATAAAGTTGTCGCAGCAATTAATCAATATTGTAATGCAAAATTGGCCCATTTTGCAGTGTATCCGTTATTACTTAAGGGTAAATACGATGGTGAATTAACTAAATTAATTGAAGAAAATTTTAAAAACATTGATGAAAATTATTGGTTACAAATTCAGTCGGGCAGAATATTTTTACAAACTTATTTTACAAAAATAGTGCTTGCCAAAAACAACTATAACTTACAGAAATCACTAGCTTATAGCCCCCTGTTCAGGTATAAAAAGAGTAGAAATTATGCCATTTATAATTATTTCAAAGCTTGGTTAAGTAATGACTCCACTTCAAATAATCTGGAACTTATTAAAAGAGAGTTTACTCAGTTTGAAACCGAGAATAAATTTACTGAAGAAGAACAGCGTATTTTAAAAAGCTTAAAAAGCGAATTATTAAAGTCTGGCAGCAATATTATTCCGTTGTTCAGTAAGCAGCTAATGGTTAATACGAAAGGCCAATTCTTAACTAATACCGAAAAAAATGGACTGCTTAAGAATAAAGGCAATGTAATAATTGATTACTGGGCATCTTGGTGTGCGCCATGTATTGAATTTATTAAGACATTAAAATCTGATGAAATAATTTATAAGGGAGAAAAGTATAAAATAATTTTTATTTCTATTGATAAAAATCAGCCAAATTGGTTAAGTAAAATCTATCCAGTTTTTAGTGCAGAAAACAGTTTTAGACTTACCGATTTAAAAAAATTTTCATTTTATAAAGCATTTCAAGTGACAGCAATTCCAAGATTATTTTTAATTAGAGATGGAATTGTAATTAATCAAAATTTTGAGAAGGAGAAATTGTAAAATTTCCTAACCGTCCTTTATCTCCCTCAAAACAAATAATAATAAATTTGTTTTGAAGAAGTTCTAATATTTTTTAATTATTAAGGCAAAATAGTATGAAGTATTTAATCGCTCTCACCCTTCTTTTAACTACATTCTCATCCTACGCCCAATACGATGAGGACAAAATAAAAACTGCAATTAGGCTAAATACAGAGCGGTTTAATGGTGAACAATTTGGCTCATTTAATGGAACTTCACTAGATGGAAAATTTTATTCAACAGACAGCCTTCAAAATAAAATAACGTTTGTAAGTTTTTGGTTTTCGGCCTGTGTGCCATGCATAAATGAATTTGAAGACTTAAAGAAATTGTATTCAAAATACAATGGTAGCAAAAATTTTCAATTTTTAAGTTTCACTTTCGATTCTGAAAAGGAAGCAGCAAAAACAAAACAGGCATATAATTTACCTTATTCAATAATGAGCCTATCAGATAGCATTTGTACAAAATTAAGTTTTGGCAAAGGTTATCCTACCAATATTCTAGTAGATAAATCAGGTAAAATCGCCAAATTATTTACAGGAAGTAATATTTATTTAGAAAAGGATTATTTAGCAAATAAAATTTACCCGTTAATTGACAGTATGATAATGAAATTGGATAACTAAAGCTATTTGTACTTTTCTGTTTAACTTTTAATACGGTTTGCTAACCAACCTCCATACAGGCTTCTCCTTACAATCATTTTTTATTCCCTTCACCTCCTTTCGTTATTTTTGCATTCTATGATTGCAATAGATAATATTCTCGTTGCCGATGCTGTAGTAAGCGAGCAATTTGTATGCGACCTTTCCAAATGTAAAGGAGCCTGCTGCGTTGATGGTGATGCCGGTGCGCCGCTTGAAAATGATGAGCTGGATAAGCTGAATGAGGTTTACGAAGCTGTGTTGCCCTATTTAAACGAAACGAGCGTAAAGGAATTGGAGCGTCAGGGTCGATATATTTACGACAGGGAATATGGCTGGGTAACACCCACCATCGAAAGCAAAGTTTGTGTGTATGGCATTCAGGATAAAGATGGTATTGTAAAATGTGGCATTGAACAGGCATATATAGATGGTAAAGTGAAATGGAAAAAACCAATCAGTTGCCATTTGTTTCCGGTAATTACAAAAAACAGCAAACGCAGCAATGATGTATATGTAAATTACGAGCCACGGGAAGATAATTGCAAAGCAGCCTGCGCCCTCGGTAAAAAATTAAAAGTGCCGGTTTATATCTTTTTAAAAGAAGCGTTAACCCGTAAGTTTGGTAAAAAATTTTACGAAGCACTTGACGCTACTGCCCAACACCTCAATAAAAAATAATTAATTTATAAAATGAAGAATCTACGAATTTGCCCATTGCCCATTGCCAATTGCCTATTGCCTATTGCTTTTTGCTTATTTCTTTCTGCTTGCACGGTAAACAAGGCCGATAACGACGATAGTCTGAAAAAATATTTTGATGAAAACAAGGTTGAAGGCTGCTTTACCATGCTTAATAATGCTGATGGTAAAGTAACAGTTTACAATATGAAGTATGATACGATGCGCTTTTTACCTGCATCTACTTTTAAAATATTTAATTCGCTGGTAGCTTTGCAAACCGGTGCTATTACCGACGAAAAAATGGTAATAAAATGGGATGGCGTTAAAAGGTGGAATGAAGATTGGAATAAGGATATGGATTTAGCGGAAGCGTTTAAAGTTAGCAATGTAGCCTGGTACCAGGAAGTTGCCCGCCGCATTGGCAAGGATACTATGCAACGCTGGATTGATAGTGTTGGTTACGGCAACCGAAACATCAGCGGTCCGGTTGATTCTTTCTGGCTAAATAATAATTTGAAAATTTCGCCAGATGAACAGGTTGGCTTGGTAAAAAGATTATATTTTGACCAACTGCCTTTTAGAAAAAGCGTGCAACAAATGGTGAGAGATATAATGCTGCGTGAAAATAATACGGCATACAAATTGAGTTATAAAACCGGCTACGGGTTTGCGGAAGATGGTAAAGCTATCGGCTGGCTTGTTGGCTGGATAGAAGAAAACAGGCATGTTTACTTTTTTACAACCTTTATAAAAGCGCCTGATAAAGACACCGATTTAAAAGATATGCGCTTAAGCATTACCAAAGCAATATTAAAGCAGTATGGCTTTTTTGAGGGGAAAAAATAGGTGCAGGTCGCTACGCAGAATCTCGGTGTCAGGCTGCTACGCTAGGTCTTAAAATTGCGAAATGATTGTGTTCATAATTTTCTTGCATAAAAATACTATTTACAGCGGCCAGACACCTAAACAGATTGTCTGCAACCTTTTAAACTGCCACAACTCCGTCACTGTTTTTTTAACATTGACTTAAAGCACGTTTATATTAATTTGCGTACCGATGAATTTAAGTTTTCAATACATAGAATATTTAATTGCCTTAGCAGCTATTCCGGTGCTGCTGGTAATGTATTTGCTTGTGTTGAACTGGAAGAAAAGAACCATCAAAAAAATAGGCGATCCAATTTTAGTTAAGGAGATGATTAAGAATTATGCGCCGCAAAAATTTGCCTTAAAATTTGTGTTGATACTGTTTGCATTTGCATCAGGGGTGGTTGCATTGGCAAATCTACGTTCGCCAAAAGGCGTGGAGCAGGTAAATAGAAATGGTATTGATGTTATGATTGCTATTGATGTAAGCAAAAGTATGCTGGCACAGGATATAAAGCCCAACCGGCTTGAAAGGGCAAAACAGGCGCTTAGTAAACTGATAGATAAATTAAGTAACGACAGGGTGGGTATTGTTGTTTTTGCCGGCAGAGCTTATTTGCAAATGCCGTTAACCGGCGATCATGGCGCAGCTAAAATGTATTTGTCATCAGCCTCCACAGAAATTGTACCAACACAAGGCACTGTAATTTCTGATGCACTAAAAATGTGCAGCAGTGCTATGGATTCTAAAGAGAAAAAATACAAAGCTGTTATTTTAATAAGCGATGGAGAAGACCACGATGAAGGTGCCATAAAAACAGCGGCTCAAATGGCAGAAGATGGTATTGTTATTAATACTGTAGGTATTGGTTCTCCGCAGGGTTCGGTTATTATTGATGATGTGACTAACCAGGAAAAACTGGATGCAAATGGAAATACAGTTATTACTAAGTTGAATGAAGATGAATTGAAAAGCATAGCCGAAAAAGGACATGGTACTTATCAGCTGTTTACAAATACTGATGAACTGGTTACAAAACTTGATGCACAATTGGGAAGTATGGATCAGCGGACAGTAACTGAAGATTCGCTGGTAAATTATAAAAACTACTTTCCCTGGTTTTTAGGGCTGGCACTTATTTTATTGGTTATCGAAATATTTATTTCTGAAAGAAAAGGAATAAATGTCAAAAGATTGAAAGTTGTAAAAACTCCTGCATCATTAGCTTTATTGCTTATTGCCTTTTGCCTATTGCCTGTTATTTCATCTGCTCAAGAGGATAAAAAATTAATTAAACAAGGTAACGAGGCTTACGAAAAAAAGGAGTACGACAAAGCCATACAGGATTACCAACAGGCAAGCGAAAAGTCGCCGGCAAATTCAACAGCGCAATACAATCTTGGCAATGCGTTTTATAAAAGCAAAAAAACTGATGAGGCGGTTCAGGCCTACGATAATGCAGTTGTAAATGCTGATAATAAATTAGATAAATCAAACTCTTTTTACAACAAAGGCGTTGTGTTGCAAAACAATAAAAAACTACCAGATTGTATTGATGCGTATAAAAATGCATTAAAGCTTAATCCGCAGAATGAAGATGCAAGGCAAAATCTTCAAAAGGCTTTAAAGCAGCAAAAGGATGAACAAAAAAAAGAGAACAAGGATAATAAGGACGAAAAGAAGCCTAAAGACGATAAAAAGCAGCAGGACAAGGATAAACAAAAGCAAGACGAGAAAAAAGATGATCAGCCCAAACCTCAACCGTCTAAATTAACCAAGCAGGATGCAGAAGAAAAGCTTAAAGCTTTGCTGCAGCAAGAGAAAAATTTGCAGGACAGATTAAGAAAAGTTAGCCCCGCAACCTCCTCAAAACCAGAAAAAGACTGGTAATAGGTCTGACGTCTCGTCTGACCATTGGTTGAATATCACTATTTTTGCACTATGCAATTTTATACAGAATCTCTCACATCATACAAACGCCTTAAGACCCGTGAAGTTAAGATAGGCAATCTGCTTTTAGGTAATAATCATCCCATTCGTGTTCAAACAATGACAACAACCGATACCATGGACACCATGGCAACTGTTGAGCAGTCTATACGTTGTATTGAAGCGGGTGCCGAATTGATTCGCATAACAGCACCATCAAAAAATGAAGCAGAAAATCTGCAGAATATAAAAGATGAGTTAAGAAGAAGAGGTTACGATACACCGCTGGTTGCAGATATTCATTTTACACCAAACGCCGCAGAAATTGCTGCAAGAATTGTGGAGAAAGTAAGGGTTAATCCGGGCAACTATGTTGATAAGAAAAAGTTTGAACAGATTGAATATACTGATGCAGAATATGCCGAAGAAATTGAAAGAATAAGAGAACGGTTTACGCCATTGGTATTAATTTGTAAAGAACACGGAACCGCCATGCGTATAGGTACAAATCATGGCAGTTTAAGTGATAGAATTATGAGCCGCTATGGCGACACGGCCATGGGCATGGTGGAAAGTGCTATGGAGTTTTTGCGTATTGCAAGAGCCGAAGATTATCACCAGATAATTTTAAGCATGAAAAGCAGTAATCCACAGGTAATGGTTCAGGCATATCGGCTGCTCATTAACCATATGATGGAAGAATTTGGCGAAGCATATCCTTTGCACCTAGGCGTTACCGAAGCCGGCGATGGCGAAGATGGTAGAATAAAATCTGCCATTGGTATTGGCACTTTGCTGGAAGATGGAATAGGAGATACGATTCGAGTTTCACTTACCGAAGATCCTGAATTGGAGATACCCGTTTGTAAAGATATTGTGAAACGATATGAGCAAACTCAATTCAAAACAGAAAAAAGTAGTGAACTGAAAAGCGCTGCTATTCCCTCCCTTGAGGGATTAGGCGGGCTTTCGCCGTTTGAGTATAAACGCAGAGAAACCTTTGAGGTGAGCAATATCGGCGCAAAGCATGTTCCGGTTGTTGTGGCCGATTTTAGCAAGTTTGATAACATTACTACAGATAATTTAAAAGATATCGGATATAGTTATGATGCCGCAACTGATAAATGGAATATTGGCGATGCTGCTGCTGATTATATCTTTTGTAAAAAGTCCCTGTCATTTGATTTGCCAGGTACCTTAAAAGTTATCCTGTATTACAACGAATGGTTATCGGCATCAGATAAATTAAAATGCGTTCCCATTTTAGATACTCATCAGTATATTGATGATAGCTTGGAAAAATCAGCTTTGCTGAATTTCGTAATGATAGATTGTTACTCTGCAGGTTATCCCGATCAGCCACTGAATAAAATATTCGATAAATTAAAGGCCGATAAAACAGCAGTTATTTGTTTTAGCAGTACCAATAAAAATGCTATGCAAAGTATACGCCGCATGTTTGTGAAGTTGATGAATAATAATATACAGAATCCTGCTATTGTAATTTGTGATAGTACAGATACCTCCATGGATGAAAGCCTTATTCACTACTCCATTGAGACTGGAGGATTGTTATTAGATGGATTTAGCGATGGTGTTTGTTTTGGGCATTATTTCGGCAATAAAAAAGTTTTTCCAAAAATAAAATTGCTTAATTCAATTGCCTTTGGAATATTGCAGGCGACCCGTACAAGAATTTCTAAAACAGAATATATAAGTTGCCCGAGTTGTGGCCGTACACTTTTTGATTTGCAGGAAACAACAGCGAAAATTCGTGCAGTGACTAATCACCTGAAAGGTGTAAAAATTGCCATAATGGGTTGCATAGTAAATGGCCCCGGCGAAATGGCCGATGCCGATTTTGGATACGTAGGCAGCGGTGTTGGCAAAATAACTTTATACAAGGGCAAGGAAGTGGTTAAAAGAAACATAGACAGCAACATTGCGGTTGATGAGCTGGTGAATCTATTGAAGGAGAATGAGGCGTGGGTGGAAACCCCCGATGCCCCCTCCGAACTTCGTTCGTTCCCTTAGTAGGGAACCTGAAGGGGGAACTTGGCGTATGGGGTGAAAGAAAGTATTCGTAAAAATAATTATTAACAAAACACAAAAATTCCCCTTTAGGGGATAGGGGCCTATGCAAACAGACTTTCTCGTAATCGGTAGCGGTATAGCAGGTTTAACCTACGCTTTAAAAGTAGCAGAGGCTTGCCCTGATAAAACTATTACAATACTTACCAAAACACAAAGCGACGAAACCAATACAAAATACGCACAGGGCGGTATCGCTGGTGTAATGGATTTTGACCATGATAGTTTTAAAAAACATATCGACGATACACTAATTGCAGGTGATGGCTTGTGCAATAAAGAGATTGTAGAAATTGTTGTAGAAGAGGGTGTGCAGCGCATTGATGAAATTATTGAATGGGGGGCAAATTTTGACAAAGAAAACGATGGTGATTTTAAATTAGGTAAAGAAGGTGGCCATAGCGAATCCAGAATTTTACACCACAAAGATGTCACGGGTAAAGAAATGGAACGTGCATTGCTGGAAGCTATCAGCCGTAAACCCAATATTACGCTATTGCATCATTGCTTTGTGCTTGATATAATTACGCAACATCACCTTGGTTATTTGGTCACCAAATCAACTCAGGATGTGGAATGTTTTGGCGTGTATATTTTAAACCTCATTACAAATAAAACTGAAAAAATACTTTCGAAAATAACATTGATGGCAGCCGGCGGAAACGGGCAGGTGTATCGTTCTACAACTAATCCGGCAATTGCCACTGGGGATGGTGTGGCCATGGTTTACAGGGCAAAGGGACGTATTGAGAACATGGAATTTATTCAGTTTCATCCAACGGCTTTGTACGAAACTGGCATACGTGGACATAATTTTTTAATTACCGAAGCCGTACGTGGCGATGGTGGTATTTTACGCAACCAGGCAGGCGAAGCTTTTATGGAGCGTTATGATGAAAGAAAAGATTTAGCTCCCCGTGACATTGTTGCAAGGGCAATTGATAATGAAATGAAAGTTGCCGGTACAGAGCATGTTTATTTAGACTGCAGACATTTCAGCAAAGAAAAATTTGTGGAGCATTTCCCAAATATCTACGAGAAATGTTTAAGTATAGGTATTGATATTACAAAGCATATGATACCTGTTACACCGGCTGCGCATTACAGTTGCGGCGGTATTAAAACAGATGAATATGCACGTACTTCCATAAAAAATTTATATGCTGCCGGTGAATGTGCCAGTACGGGTTTACATGGCGCAAACCGCCTTGCAAGCAATTCACTTTTAGAAGCAATGGTGTTTGCGCACCGGGCTTATAAAGATTCAGTCCAAAATATCAACACACCAATCCCAAACACTAATCTCGCAGTAGTTCCTCCGCCAGCTGGCGGAGGCGAAGGGGGCTTGGGGGGGCTCATTGGCTTTCCCGACTGGCGTACCGATGGCACAAACGTTCCAAAAGAAATGATTCTCATCACGCAAAGTGTAAAGGAATTAAAATTGTTGATGAGTGATTACGTAGGTATTGTTCGCAACAACGAAAGGTTGCATCGTGCTATGAAAAGGCTTGATTTACTATATGCCGAAACCGAAGCTTTATATCAAAAAACAATTGTGTCGCCACAGCTTTGCGAACTGCGCAACATGATTACCGTTGCGTACCTTATTGTAAAATCTGCCGAATTCAGGCACGAAAGCAGAGGGTTGCATTTTAATACTGACTATCCTGAAAAATCGGATAGGATACAGAATATTATTTTATAGTAAACCCTTACTGAATTTTAGGGTTTACCTTTGCTGCCATGCAGCATTGCAGGCTAAATATCTTTTAATGTATTTTATTATCTACGGGCTCCTTTATCTTGTTTCTTTATTACCATTTGCCGTTTTATATTTTATAAGCGATGGCATTTATTTTTTCCTCTATTATGTTTTTGGCTATCGCAGAAAAATTGTAATGGCTAATCTTAAAATTGCGTTTCCAGAAAAATCTGATAAAGAACTTAGGAAAATTCGCAAGCAATTCTATCATAACCTCACCGATACTTTTATGGAAATTGTGAAATTGATTTCCATGAGCGATAAAATGTTTCATAAAAGGTGTAAAGGTGATTTTTCAATAATAGAAGATTTAATTAAGCATGGAAAAAATGTTCAACTGCACGCAGGCCATCAATTTAACTGGGAGTTTGGAAGTTTGTATATGTCGAAAGTAATTAAGAGTATCCCAACTTATGCTATATACATGCCGATAAAAAATAGCCCGATGGAAAGACTATTTTTAAAAATTCGGCAGAAGTACGGCACTATATTTATTAAGGCAACCGAATTCAGAGAAAAAAGAGAGTTGATATTTAAAGAAAGATTTGTGATTTTTTTGGCGGCCGACCAAAATCCGGGAGTACCTGCCAAAGCCTACTGGCAAAACTATTTTAGTAAGGCTGCGCCTTTTATTACCGGGCCCGAAGCAGGTGCCATTAAAAACGATGCTGCTGTTGTTTTAGTAAGAAGTCGCATAATAAAAAGAGGACATTATGTTTTAGAGTGCAAACTCTGCACAGAAAACCCTGCTGACACTTCTAAAGGAGAAATTACACGGGCATTTCGTGACTTTTTGCATGAAATAATAACCGAGGAACCCGACAATTATTTGTGGACACACCGAAGATGGAAATGGGATTACAAAGAGGAATATAGTGAGAACTGGATAGATGTGAAGAGGCCAATCTGATAAATAGATTGAAGGTTTTCTATTGCGAAAACCCTCAACATATTCAGCCATCTTTAAGCAAAAATCAATTTAACACACTCACATCTTTTTCAATCTTAATACTCTCCTGTTCTTTGATTTTTGTAAATCCGCCTAAAACATTTCTTAAATTATGTGTGCCTTCTCTTTTTAAAAGCGAGGCAGCAATTACACTTCTGTAGCCCCCTGCACAGTGAATGTATAAATTCTGGTTATCCTCAAAATGAGATAGATTAAGTACATCGTTCATTTCGTTAAGTGGCAGGTTTTGTGCATTTACAACATGCCCATCAGCAAATTCAGTTTCTCTCCTAACATCAACAACCACCATATTCGGATCATGCGGCAAATCCATCGCCAATTCATCTGCTTCTACATTAATAATCATATCAACGTGTTCTCCGGCATTTTGCCAGGCTTCAAATCCGCCTTTTAAAAACCCTTGTATTTTATCAAAGCCAACTCTCGATAAACGCACAAGCGTTTCTTCTTCCTTACCTTTTTCGGTAACTAAAACCATCGGTTTATCAAAAGATAATAAACTGCCTGCCCACTCTGCGAAGCGCCCTTCAAGCCCAATAAAAATACTGCTGGGAACAAAACCCTGCGTAAAAATATCGGCATGTCGTGTATCTAAAACCAACACATCTTCCTCCTGTAATTTTTTAAACTCAGCAATTGATAAAGGCGTTAGTCCTTTGGATTTAATCGTATCTAAACTCTCGTAACCTTGCATATTTATTTGTGCATTTATAGCAAAATATTTTGGTGCAACAGAAAGGCCATCGGTTACTGCGGTAACAAACTGCTCTTTAGTTTGCGGTTGTAATGCGTAATTACTTTTCTTCTGCTCACCAATAGTGCTAAAGGTTTCTGGCCCCATACTCTTGCCGCAACTGCTGCCGGCACCATGTGCAGGATAAACAATTATATCATCAGCCAGAGGAAGAATTTTGCTTTGAATGGTGTTGTACATAATACCGGCAAGCTCTGCGCTGCTCATGCTGCCGCTGCTTAAATCGGGGCGGCCAACATCGCCTACAAATAAAGTATCACCCGTAAAAATTGCATGAGGTTTATCGTTTTCATCTCTTAATAAATAGCAACTGCTTTCCAAAGTATGGCCCGGTGTATGCAAAACCTGTATGGTTATTTTACCCAGTTTAAAAATTTCATTGTCTTTGGCGTTGTAAACTTTATAATCAGTTTTAGCGCCGGGTCCATAAATAATAGGAGCACCTGTTTTATTACTTAGGTCGATGTGGCCACTAACAAAATCGGCATGAAAATGTGTTTCAAAAATATACTTGATCCCTGCATTGTTTTCCTTAGCCAACTTTATATACTCTTCAGTATCTCTTAAC